>JAFCCK010000131.1 GCA_017610245.1 Candidatus Iainarchaeum sp. | reverse complement strand
GAAGGCTGTGCAGGCTGAGTTGAATATGGGCATGATTGGGCATGTCGACCATGGAAAAACAAGCTTAACACAGGCCCTCACTGGAAAATGGACTGACACGCACAGCGAAGAATTGAAGAGGGGTATTTCAATAAGGCTTGGGTATGCTGATGTCACTTTCTATAAATGCGGCAAGTGTAAGAAGGGAGCGTATTACACAAACAAAGAGGTTTGCCCGATATGCGGCAAAAAGGCTGAGCGGCTTCGCACTGTTAGCTTTGTTGATGCTCCTGGGCATGAAACACTAATGACAACAATGTTGAGTGGAGCAGCATTAATGCATGGTGCTGTACTTGTGATAGCGGCCAATGAGCAGTGTCCACAGCCCCAGACGATTGAGCACTTGATGGCGTTGAAGATTGCAGGGGTTGAGAATATTGTGGTAGCGCAAAACAAAATTGACTTGGTTGAAAAAGAGCAAGCAAGGGAAAATATGGGGAAAATAAGGGAATTTCTCGAAAAAAACGGCTACAAGGACGTTCCAATCATTCCCGTGGCAGCTCCCTTTGGAACAAATATTGATTTGCTGATTGAAGCAATTGAAGAGTCTATTCCCACTCCGAGTTTTGATCTCAACAAACCATTGCTGATGTATTGCGCGAGGAGCTTTGACGTAAACAAGCCAGGGGAGAAGCCCTCAACCCTGAAAGGGGGTGTTGTTGGAGGCTCGATTTTAAGGGGAAAAGTAAAAGTAGGGGATAAGATTGTGATTTCCCCAGGCATAGAAGGGAAAGCAATCGAAACGACAGTCGCTAGCTTGAATTGCGCTTCTGGCCCAATAAAGGAGGCACACCCGGGTGGGCTTATTGCGATTGGTACATTGCTTGATCCTGGTATTACGCAGAATGATAAAATGAGGGGACAAGTGGTTGGCTCTTTGGGGCAATTGCCAGAGCCTTCAACGAGGCTCAACTTAAAGGTCCAGTTTATTGAGAGGCTTGTTGGTGAGGAAAGTAGTGTGATTAAAACAAATGAAAAGATTGTTCTTACGGTTGGGACGATGCCGCTAATTGGAACAGTGGAAAAGTATGTGAAAGATTCAATGGGGGTTGTTTTGAGTAGCCCTGCTGTTGTTGAAAAAGGGCAAAAGGTTGCTATAAGCAAAAGAGAAGCTACACGATGGAGGTTGATTGCTTTTGGGATTGTCCAATAGCAGGGTTGTGTTTGACACAAACATGCTGCTGGCTGTGCCACAGTTCAAGGTTGATGTTTTTAGCAGGGTGAGAGAAAAGCTTGGCAGGCAAACGGCATTTTTTGTTCCAAAAAGTGTTTTAGAGGAGCTGCAGAGGATTGCAGAAAAAGGAAAAAAGTATGAAAGGAATGTAGTGGTTGTAATGGAGGCGATTGAAAAAAATGAGGTTAAGGAAATAGGAACCGTTGCGGGGAATGCAGATTCGGCACTGCTTGAGCTTTCAAAGCAGGGCTTTTACGTTGCATCAAATGACCGCGTATTGAGAAAAAAAATAAAAATGCTTGGAGGAAAGAATATTTATCTTAGAAAAAAGAAATTAATCAAAATAGAGTGAGGTAGAAACAATGTATTCTTTGGTTAAGGTGAATGAAAAAGTCAGGGTTCCGCCCAAGGAATTCGGCGGAAAATTAAAGGAAACAATCTTGAAGATTGTTCAGGAGGAATACGAAGGAGTAGTTGATGAAGACCTAGGGCTTGTTATTGCGGTAACAGGTGTGGGGGAGGTGGGAGAAGGGAAGGTTGTATTGGGAGATGGCGCGGCCTACTACCAAACCGAACTGGAATTGCTGATGTACAAGCCGCTGATGCATGAAGTGGTTGAAGGCATTGTTACAGAGATAACAGAGTTTGGCGCTTTTGTGAGGATAAGCCCGATTGAGGGATTGGTGCACGTTAGCCAGATTATGGATGATTATATCAACTATGATGCAAAAATGCCGGGATTCATCGGAAAGAAAACAGGCAAGAAGCTTACAGTGGATGATGAGGTTGTTGCGAGGATTGTTACAATTTCGTTGAAGGGTAACATTCAGAACAGCAAAATTGGCTTAACGATGAGACAACCCTTTTTGGGAAAAGAGAGCTGGATTAAAAAGGATGAAAAGCAGTTAAAGGAGGGGGCAAAGAAAAAGGAGGCTCCCAAGGAAAAGAAGAGCAAAAAAGAAAAGGAGAAGTAAGGAAATGGTTAAGGAAAAGGCTTGCAGGGCGTGCAGAAAAGTTGTGTTGGATGAGAAGGAATGCCCGAGTTGTGGTTCAAGCTCATTCACAACATTTTGGAGAGGATATGTGGTAATAGTGGATCCAGAAAAGAGTGAGATTGCAAGAAGAATGGGCATTAATTCTCCAGGAAAATACGCTTTGCAGCTGAGCAGATAACAGCTTGGAAAAAGGTGGTCAAATGAAGGTAAGTATTACTGACAAGAATGAAAACGCTTTGCTGAAAAGGACAGAACCAAGTTTTACTGTTGAGGATGCAACTGTGCCTCCCGCGAGAAAAGAGCTGAGGGAGAAGATCGCGGCATTGCAGAATGTAAAGCCAGAGCAGGTAATTGTAGCAAAAATAGGGCATGGCTTTGGCTCAAAAAAGATTGAAGGGAAGGCAAGGATTTATGGTTCAGTGGAAGATCTTGAGAAAACAGAATTGGAATATATTATAGGGAGAAACAAGGGAGAGAAAAAGAAAGTGAAAAAGAAAGAAGAGAAGCCGGCAGAAGGAAAGGAAGAAAGAGAAAAACCAGCTGCCGGGAAAGACATGGAAAAAACTGAAGAGAAAGCGGTTGGTGGAAAGGAGGAAGCGAGTGAGGGGGGAAAACCTGAAAAGCCGGCAGAAATAAGTGGGGAGAATCAACCTAAAGAAAAGAAGAAAGAGAAAGCTGAGGGAAAAAAGGAAGGTGAGTGATTTTGCCAAAAAGGCAGAAGGAAAGAAAGGGGAAAAGGCAGAGGAAAAAGCACGAGAGGAAAAAGAAGG
>JAFCCK010000130.1 GCA_017610245.1 Candidatus Iainarchaeum sp. | reverse complement strand
GGACTTGATTCCAAAGCTCAAAAAGGCTGGAGCTCGCGGTATTGTAGAATTCCCCTTAAACAAAGTGATTTCATAGAAAAGAGAAGATTTTTAATAAAGTTTATACATAATTATTAGTGGTTTTTTATGGGCGATTTAGTTCATAGCCAGAAATGCTAATTCTGTAAATGATTTAAGTAGCCAGCGGAAGGCAAGGAATTTAAAGGAAAAGGAAGCTAATAAATCAGAGAATATGGCTTTCAAGACAGTAAGGGGAATGCAGGATTTTCTGCCAGAAAGGGCGGCAAAAAAGAAATGGATAGAAGATACTTGCAGGCGGATTTTTGAGAGCTACGACTTTGTTCCCTTGGAAACACCCATAGTTGAAGAGTTTGGATTGCTCGCAAAGAAAGGTAGCGGCGGGGAAGCAATAAGGGAAGAAATTTATTACTTTAAGGACAAGAGCGGAAGGGAGCTGGGGTTAAGGTTTGACTTGACTGTGCCGCTTGCCCGTGTGGTAGCAACAAACCCGCAGCTTGCGAGGCCGTTTAAGAGGTATGCGATTGGAAGGGTTTATCGCTATGACAGGCCACAGCAAAAACGCTGGAGGGAGTTCACTCAAGCAGACTGGGATATTCTTGGGAGCAGCTCGCTCTTGGCTGACTTTGAGATAATTGCTGTTGCAATAGATGTGATGAGGGAATTGGGCTTCAAGGATAGTGAGTTTAAGGTGAATGTGAACAGCAGGAAGCTGCTGGAGGAAATTGCACTGTGCTGCGGTGTGAAAAAGACTAAGGTTGTGGAGTGTTTTAGGTGCCTAGACAAACTGGAGAAGATCGGAAAGGGAGAAGTAGAGAAGGAGCTGAAGGAGAAGGGAATAGACACACAAATTCTTGGACAGTTGGAAATTAAAAAGCTGGAGCAACTGAAAGTGAAAAACAGCGCTCCCTTGCGCGAGCTGCAGCAGCTGATGTGGTTGCTGAAAAAAAATGGTTTGGAGAAGCTTGTTGAAATAGATTTATCCCTGGCTCGCGGCCTGGAGTATTACACTGGAATAGTATATGAGATAAAGCTCAAGGACGGGCCGAGTGTGGGAGGCGGTGGAAGGTATGATAAGCTGGTTGAAGCATACGGCGGCAGGCCAACTCCAGCAGTTGGATGCAGCTTCGGCATTGAAAGGTTGTTGGATTCTCTGGAAGAAGGGCTGAAGCTTGAAGCGAAAACAAAGGTTTTTGTGATTCCTGTTGGGGAGAAGGCTGTTGAACCTTGTGTGAAGATTGCGGCAAAGATTAGAAAGCTCGGAATTGGCTGCGAACTTGATTTGATGAACAGGGGCATTGGGAAGAATATCCAATATGCGGACAAGAAAGGAATTCCCTTTGTTGCAATAATTGGGGAGAAAGAGTTGGGGGGGGAAGTCCTCACACTTAAGAATTTGAAGACTGGGAAGCAGAGGAAAGTGAAACTGAAGGATTTGCCCGCTATTGGGAAGATTGTCGAACAAAAGTAAAGCTATAAATTCTTTTTCTTAGGGAATGTTATTGTTTGCCCCTGTGGCTTAGTGGTATAGCACATCCTTGGTATCCATGACAACTAGGATGAGATCGTGGGTTCGATTCCCACCAGGGGCTCATATTGCATTAAATTTGGAAGTGTTTTTTTGCCCAAAAAAGGTAAAAAGAGAGCAAAAAAAGTTTCGCCTGCAAGAAAAAGACTAGAAAGGCTGCCCATTGAAAGGGGCCGCTGGTTTTCTAGTGTTAGCACCCCCTTGGGAAAAGTGTCGGTTTTCAGAAGATTTGAGGCTTTGCTTCCCTGGCTTTTGCCGGAAAACTGGTTTAACAACCCAAGGAAACAGTTAGGGTCAAGAACTTTCCTAGTTAAAACCAATCCCGTAAATGGAAAATCTATTGAATTCATTGTAAAAAAAGCGCGGCCAGAAACAGACCCTTACGTGCAAGCATATCACAGGCATGGGTTGCCGCACAGGGGCAGCGCAGTAAGAGAGATTTTGATGGCTCAAAAAGTAAGAAACGTTCTCAGAGGAACAACACTCGCGATTGAAGAGCCGGTAAAGGAAAAAAGACTAGAAGTAACATTTGAATTACCTTATGGTTTTTTCCGCGACAGCCAAGGCAATCAGTTTGCTGTCTTCAAAAAAGAGCCAAGCCAAAACCTCCTTAACTTGGACTCTAGGACCGGTAGGAAGGTTTGGCTTCTGCTTGTGCAAAAAGGGTTTGTTGATATGGATGGTCAGCCAGCATTCATGCTGAAAAGAACAAAAGGCGGCAAAACGCTGGTTGCTGTTGGGATTGATGCTGAATTTTTTGCGAAAAAGGAGAAAGTGAAATATTGAATACTAACCAAAATCTTAAATACCTAAAAGCCCAAGTATTTAGTGATGCTCACGGAGGAAATTATTGACGCACTGGTGGAGAAATACATCAAGCCGAACAGCATTCTTGCTTTCGGGACTAGCGAGGAAGCTGAAATTTTCCTCAAAAAGATTGCCCTGAAGCTGCACGACCCCAAGCATCACTTGGAAAATGTAAGGATTGTGCCCACAAGCGGCAGGATTGCCTCAATCCTCAGCTCTGTTGAAATTCCGATTGCAGACATCAATGAGAAGGAGATTGATGTTGCTGTTGAGTTTGTGGATGCAATTGACCACAATTTTAATTATATTAAAAGGGATTCCCTAAGCCTTGTAAGGGATAAGATGATTGCACAGAGCGCAGCAGAAATGATTGCAATTGTGAAGGAAGGGAATTTTGTGAAGAGGCTTTCAGGGGTTATACCATTTGAGGTCGCAATTTTTGGCTGGAAGAGAAGCCTGATTCAGCTCGAGGCATTGGGAAAGGCAAAGCTTAGGACAAAGGGGGGAAAGCCCTTCAAAACAGAAACAAATCATTACATTATTGATGTTGCTGTTGATGAGATTTATTCTTTGGAAGACTTGGAGTTTGAGGCAAAAAATGTTCCAGGTGTGTTAGAAGCAGGGCTCTTCATTGGATATGCTGACAGAATTCTGCTGCACGGCAAGA
>JAFCCK010000129.1 GCA_017610245.1 Candidatus Iainarchaeum sp. | reverse complement strand
AAATACCCTCAGGGATGTGGGAAAAACAATACTGCTCACAACCCACTACATGGATGAGGCACAGGAACTGTGCGACAGGGTCGCATTAATGAGCTCCGGCAAAATACTCAAAACAGGCGAGCCAGATGAACTGGTTAAGGAATTTGGTGGGGAGAGAATCATTATTCTACAATTTTCAAAAAATGTGGAGCTTGACCTGCTGGCGGAAGTCAAGGCACTTTTCCCCAAGGTGGTTGTGAGGATTGTTCAGAGGCATCTCATAGTTGCAACAAGTCAAAAAACATCGCTGCAGGCGATAAGCAAAATAGGCAGCAAGGCTGCTGAAATGGGCTACTCTATAGTGGGAAGCACGATAAAGGAGCCCGATTTAGAGGATGTGTTTATGCAGCTTACAGGGAAGAGGATGAGGGATTGAATTGAATTCGCTTATTGCGATAATTGTAAAGGAGCTGAACCTTATCAGGACGCAGAAGGCGGCCCTTGCGCTCATATTTATATACCCTCTCCTGATTATTGCCTCCCTTGGAGTGGCATTTGGGATTCACACGGAAATCCAGAGTGTTAATGCTGCCATCTATATCCCCCAAGATATCGAGATTGAGTCTTTTGACAGGCAGGACTTGTTGGATATGATACTGGATACGAATAAGGTGAACCTTATTGTTACAAATTCCGAGGAAGAGGTAATACAGCTGATAAAGAGCAGGGAGAGCAAGCTGGGGCTCATTGTAGGTGGGAAGAGGGCCACAAGCGGCCAGCTCATGGTTGACCTTTACGTTGACAACAGCAACCCCGTTGTTTCTGGGATATTCTCGCCGATTGCAAAAACAGCAATAAAGCTCACTGCCCTAAAGATTTCTGCAGAGATAATTCAGGAGTTGTGGGACGAACTGCTTCCGGCAAAGGATGATGTTGTAGAGGAACTCGGAAAAATAGATGACTATCTTGCAGACCTTGAAGAGGGCGGCCAGAAGATTGCTGATTTGGAAGAAAGCGTGAATGCCATTGACCTAGACGACCTAAGTGCATCACTGGAGGAGCAGAGAGGGGCGATTTCTTCCACAGAATCCTCTCTCCAGCAGTTCAGCTCTGATTACTATCAATTCAAGGCAGATATCGGGGACACAAAACAGCAGATTGATGATGCGCAGGCATCGCTTGCAGATTATAAGGCGGAGGTTGAGCTGCAAAGGGCAAGTCTAGAGGACACTAAAGCAGAGCTCGATTCTATTAGTGCTGATCTTGAGGCAATAATTGCCACTCCAGGTCTGCCGCCTGACCTTGTTGCAACATTTACTGATTTCCAAACCAAGGTAGATGGTGCGAAAGTAGCTGTGGATGACTCAATAGCTGGATTGGATGCTGTGGAAGCTGATTTAGTTGAAACAGAACGGCAGCTTAATGAAATGGAGCAGAAGATAGATGAGGCGGAAGCAACACTTGATTCCGAGAAGGCAGAACTTGACAGGCTGAGCAGCAGCCTGGACGACACAACTGGAAACATTACTGAGATGAATGCCCAGCTTTCCACGATGGGCGATACCCTTGATGAGGTCATTTCGCTCATTGAAGAGGCAAAGGAATCAAAGGATGAGGTTTCCGCAAATCTCACAAACTCCAAGGAAATCTTTGGGGGCTTTAAGGAAACCCTCTCAAAGCTTAGCAAGTTCGAGCCAAGCTTTCTCTCACACCCAATCTGGGCGTTTGAAAAATACGTTTATCCTGAAATGGAATCGTTGTCCTTTATTGTACCGGTTTCACTCGCGATAATGCTGATCCTCACCTGCATGCTTCTCACCTCCACAACCATTATAGTGGAGCGCAAGGCGGGCGCACACCTCAGAATGAAAATGAGCCCAACCAATGCAACTACGCTTGTTCTGGGGAAAATAACCGGGCAGATAATTCTTGCATTCCTTGTGGCGAGCCTCATTCTTGTCCTTGCGATGATTAAGATACCACTGCCATTTACAATTCCTGGGCTTGGGACCGATTACATTGGCTTTGGGGCGCAGTTCACCATTAATATTGTTGATTTGGTTGTTTCATTGCTCGTGGTTTCAGTTTCCTTCATTTCAATCGGACTGTTCCTAACCAATTTCGCGAAAACAGAAAGTACAGCCATACTACTCTCGCTAATAATAATGCTGCCAATGCTTTTCCTGAGCGGGGTAATTTTGCCGGTTGAGTTTATGAGTCCTGCAATTCAGACGGTAAGCCCATATTTACCCTTAACACTTGCAAATACCATGCTCTCGGAGGTGCTTGTGAAGGGCACAAGCATAGTATCGCTCGTAGCGGAAATTATAATTCTTCTTGCAATGTCCATCGCAATGATTGCCTACTCAATAGTAAAATATTAGTTTTGCTTCTCGCAATTTAAATAATTTATTAAGGCTAATGCCCTTACTGCTTCTTATGCAGTGCGAGATCTGTGGCAAAGAAACCGGGCGCGGCATAAGAATAGTTCTGGATGGCTCACATTTGAGAGTATGTGAAGGCTGCTCTGGCTATGGCAAGAGGGAAACAATGCCTCCTGCTTTTTCAAAGCCGCAGTATCAGAAAACGCAAAGCATCCTTGAAATGGGGGATGAAATAATAGCCGGCTATGGCAAGGCAGTGAGGCAGGCTCGCGAACAGCAAGGCCTTACTATTGAAGAGCTTGGGAAAAGGGTTTTTGAAAAGGCATCCTTCCTGCACAGAATTGAGGCTGAAACAGTGAAGCCTTCCCAGCAGCTGGCGAAAAAATTGGAGGATGCGCTTAATATCAGGATAATTGAAAGTGGACAGTGATTGGAATGATTTCGGCAAAGAAAATACTGCCTTATTTAATATTGCTCGGCGGATTTCTACTGCTAGGGCAATTCTATCTCCCTTCAACAGACCTTTCACTGATTCTTTCCGCTTACGCGGTAATCGGCTTCCTGTTTTTCACAACCTATGCCCTGAAGCTCTTCACCAAGGCGGACACCTACTACATCATTTCTTTGCTCAAAACAAGGCGCTTTATCCCATTCATTGAAAGAATCTCCCGCTTTAGGGCCTGGGACTTGCTGGCGGACCTTGGGCT
>JAFCCK010000128.1 GCA_017610245.1 Candidatus Iainarchaeum sp. | reverse complement strand
GCGAGGTGCATGCTAAAGGGTTAAGACACAGGGGAATTTACCTCGTGATTTTCGATAAAGCGGGCAGGGTTTTTATTCAGCAGAGAGCAAAAAACAAGGATTTGGAGCCCTCGAAATGGTGTTTAAGTGTTACAGAGCATTTGAAGCCCTCTGAAAGTTTTGAAGAGGCAGCTATTCGTGGGGCTGGAGAGGAGCTTGGAATAAAAGTTCGAAACCTTAAGCTGCTGGGGGAAATTCATTTTTATTTTAAACACCCAAGCGGGGAAATTGACCATGAATTGAACCATCTTTTTGTGGGGGAATTTGAGGGGAAAATTCACTTTAAGGATGGAGAGGTAGAGCAGGGAAAATTTGTGGAATTGAAACAATTGCTGCTGGAAATGAAGGAAAAGCCTGAAAAGTTCACACAATGGTTGTTAAGCTGCAAGAAGCAGCTGGAGAAATTGGCTACTCAATGAAGCGCTTTGCTTCTGGGTGCTTTTCAAAGATTTCTATCGCTGGACAAAACCATGCAGAGTATTTTTCGCGATTGTTTTTTGAATCCTCGATTGCTTCCTTCACTGGAATGAAAATTAGTTCGCCCTCAATCTCATCTGGGTTTGGGGAAAGGCTTCCGGAATATTCAACAACAAGGGAGAGGCAGAACTCATTCTCGCAAGTTCCATCCCCATAATCCTTCTCATAGGAAAATCCCCCCAAGTTTAGCAGGGGCAGCTGCTGTTCAATTCCATACTCGTGCTTCAGGCAACGGTGAACAGCCTGCTCTACTGTTTCCCCTTCAAGAACATGGGAAACTGGGCTGTCTATGGTGCCGCCTCCAATTTTGCTGCTGTGCCTCTTGTGCAGCACAAATTCCTTTTTGGGGTTTATTACAAAAACAAGGAATGCGAGGTGCTTTATTCCTGGAGTGCTGTGGGCTTCTGCCCTCTTTACAACCTCCCCAGTGGAATTTCCTTTTTCATCAACGACAATCATTGGCTGCTCTGCCCTATCAAGCAATTTCTTGTTCTGCATAAGAAAGAAGAAAGGGCAATTGAATAAAAAGGTTTACTTGAGGAGAGAGCGGGCTCTTTCGATAGGCAAGCCAGTTTTCTGGGTAAGCGCCATAACCCGCTGCTTTTCCTGCCCCAGTCCTTTCCAATCGAGAACAATTTTTTCTGCCTTGCTGAAAGAGATTGCTTGTTGGAGAAGCGTGGCATCGAGGTTTTCAAGGGCATACTTTGGGCAGATATGGCCAGCAGCATAATCTGTCCTGAGCAAAAGCTTTGTGAATTCCTGGGAATAATGCTGTCCTCCCAAACCAATGCAATTTGTGTAATTGCCCTGCTGGGCTGCGCCCTTGAGGATTGTTTCTGCAACAGCCTGGGCTGCTTTCTTGTCCTGCCACCGCTCAGGAGAGGAGCCGATTTCAATAAATACAGTGGGTTTTGTAAGATAGGGACCATGGTGGGTTGATTCAAGGGAGACCTCATATTGGAGTTCCGTGGAATCCCTTTTCTGCTGCAGGAGCTGTATGAAATTTTTTAGCAGAAAGGGGAGAGTTGGGACTAATGTGTTGGATTTTCCACCGTATTCTGCCTTTCCCCAGTTTCCTATTGCATGGGCCGTGAGAGTGGGTTTTGCTGATTCAGAGCGGTGCAAGGAAGCGAAGATGAAAGCATCTGCTTCAATTTCGTTCACAGAGTCTGCATAGCATTGGTTGCCCTCAATGAAGTGGATTTTCATATTAGAGGGCAGCTTGGGCTTAAGGAAGGAAGCGATATTTAGGCCGGCTGTGTCCTGCCTTGAAACAATTATAGCAAAATTCATTTTTGGATTCACTTGCGCTGGGCTATCATTATATCTGCATCATAGCCCAAATTATTGTCGTGGTAGATTATTACAAAGTAGAGCTGCTTGCCGTCATTTGTGAGGGTGGGCTCTCCTACCCCATAAAGGGAGGAAACAATTTTTTCTGGCTCTGCCCAAGTGCTTTCTCCCAAGCGAGTTGAGCGGTAAATTTCTGCCTTTCCACCCCTGTCGGAGGTAAAATAGAGGGTTTGACAGTCAGAGGTCAGAAATGGCTGGTAGTCTTTTGTGCCGGTGTTAATGGGAGCGGGGAGCTTTGAAACAGTGTTGTTCTTGTAAACATAGATTGAGCTTGTGGCTGAAAGAACTGGAGTGGAAGAAACATTGTCTTGCATCCAAAAATACAATTCATCTTTTGCAGCGCAGTAGTGCGGGTCGCCGTAGTCCTTGCTTGTGTCCTGGAAATCGAAGCGGATTCCATTGCGGTAGATTTGGTCCTTTTGGAACTCCTTGTTTGTCATGTAGTATTTGTTGCCATTGCTGAGCATTACTCCTCCTTCGCTCCAGATGTCCTCGCTGATTGCATCAAGAACTGGCTCGCCCCATATGCTCCCTGCTTTCTCCGCAACCAGGACATCAACCTGCGCCCTTCTGAAGCCCCTGTTTGGGCCGCGCAGGTATTCATGTGAGAGGCCATGCGCAATGTAATTTATGAGATCGCCGCCAAAGTAGGAGATATAGAGTTTGCTTCCATCACCTGTAATATATGCGCCGTCCTCCCATCCAATTGTGTTTATTGGTGCGCCCAAATTTTGGGGCTGCTGGAATTCGCTGCTTACCCAAACCTGGCTGTCCTGCTCTGCCTTAATTGCGGCCCATTTTTGCTCTAGCTCATTGCCATCAGGTGGAGGCTGTGCGCAGCCTGCAAGGAGGAAGGCTAAAACAAAAATTAAGGAAATTTTTCGCATAACACAAACATCTTTTGCGAATCACTTTTTATAGGAATCTGCAATTTGGGAGAGAATACCCTCTACATCGTCCATTGTTTGGTTGACAGGCTGCTTAATCCAATGCTTGAAGGATTCCTGCAAATTGTTTGGCTCAGCATAAGGGCTGTTATTGAGACAGTAGCGATTTGATTTCCTCTCAAGCAGCTGCAGCGCAATCAGCTTGTTAAGGTGGTAGCGAAGCAGCTTTTCCCCTACTTTCTTGTGGTATTTCTCCGAAATGTATGCTTGAATATCGAGAGTGCTTGGATTCTGCTTCTTTGAAAGAAGAAAGT
>JAFCCK010000004.1 GCA_017610245.1 Candidatus Iainarchaeum sp. | reverse complement strand
AACTGCCGGATTTTGCAGGGTGGTAGCGTCCCCCAGCTTTTCATTCACTAGCATTGAGCGCAAAAAGCGCCTCATTATTTTCCCGCTCCTGGTTTTGGGCAGGGCATTCACAAAGAAGAGCTGGTGGGGTTTTGCTGTTGGTCCGATTTCCTTCCTGACCTGCTTTACAATTACCCCTTCCAATTCCTTTGAGGGCTTCTCACCCGGCCTTAGGACAACAAATGCAACAGGCACCTGCCCCCTAATTTCATCCGGCTTTGGAACAACCGCTGATTCAATTACAAGGGGGTGTGATGTAATTGCATCCTCTACTTCAGCACTGCTAAGCCTGTGCCCTGCAACTTTCATCACATCATCAACCCTGCCGGTAACCCTGATGTTGTGCCTGTCAAACCATTTTGCGCCATCAGAGGTGAAGTAAATCCTCTTTCCATACTCACTCCAGTAGGTATCCTTGTACTTCTTCGGGTTTCTCCATACACCGCGCAACAGCCCTGGCGGGAACGGGCTCTTGAAAACCAAATACCCTGTTTCTCCCTTCTTAACAGGCTTTCCCCTGCCATTAAGGATTGCTGCCCTAACCCCTGGAAAGGTCCTTCCTGCAACGGTTGGAATGAAAGGACCAATACCGGGGAGAGCATTCACCAGTGTGCCGCCGGTTTCAGTCTGCCACCATGTATCGATTATTGGGCAGCGCCTGCCGCCAATGTAGTCAAAGTACCAGAGCCAGGTTTCCATGTCAATGGGCTCGCCCACTGTTCCGAGAATTCTAAGTGTTGAGAGGTCATAGCGCTTTGGCCACTGCTTTCCCATCTTCTTAAACATCCTTATGGCCGTTGGAGCGGTGTAAAAAACGCTTACATCAAACTTGTCTGCAATGCCCCAGAGCCTGCCCCAGTCCGGCAAATTGGGAGCGCCCTCATAGATAACCATTGTTGCACCGACAGACAATGGGCCGTAGCAATTGTAAGTGTGCCCTGTAATCCAGCCAATATCTGCCGTGCACCAGAAGACATCATCGTTGTGCAAATCAAAGTTCCAGAGTGTGGTCCAATATGCCTGTGTAAGATAGCCGCCTGTATCATGGATTACCCCCTTGGGCTTTCCTGTGGTGCCGGAGGTATAAAGCAGGAATAAGGGGGCATTTGATTCAACCGGAACAGGCTTGCTGTCTTCGTTTGCATTCTCCAGCAGCTCATGATACCAAACATCTCGCCTTTTTTTCATTGGTACCTTGATTCCGAGCCTTTTTACAACCACTACATTCTTTACACAAGGGGCTTTGGCAGCGATATCTGCCTGTGCTTTCAGGCAGATTTGCTTTCCCCTCCTCCAATAGCCATCGCATGTAATAATCACCTTTACCTTGGAATCGATTACCCTTGTTTTGAAATTTTCCCCGCTGAAAGCAGAGAACACAACAGAGTGGATTGCGCCTATGCGGGCACAGGCAAGCATTGCAACCATTACCTCCGGAATCATTGGAAGGTAAATCCCAACCCTATCGCCCCTCTTAACACCCAAAGATTTGAGCACGTTTGCAAACTTGCAGACCTCCCTGTATAGACCCCTGTAAGTGAGCTTTCTCTCCCTTTCCTCTTGGGGCTCTGTTTCCCATATGATTGCAACCTTGTTGCCCCTCTCCTCCAGATGCCTGTCAAGGCAGTTGTAGCTGGCATTCAACTGCCCGCCCAGAAACCATTTGAAGTAAGGCGGCTTCCACTCATAGCCCTTCTTCCATGGCCTAAACCAGTCAAGGCCGTCGCGAGCAAGGCCTTCCCAGAATTTTATCGGGTTCCTATCTGCCTTTTTATAAATGGAGGCACTAGTTACATGTGCTATCTTCTTCAGTGCGGAGGAAGGCCAGAAAATTTTTTTCTTTCGCTTGTCCCTCACCACACAGGCAGTTGGTTTGCCCTGCCCCATCATATGAGATGCCTTGCAAATGCTTGCTCTGCCCATGCGCACCAGAAGAAGAACGCTTTTGTTGTTTAAATAATTAATGGTGCAATAAGGGGGGGTGCGAGGAAAACTGAGGTATGTAGTCTGGTAAAAAAATTGCTTCCATTAAGCAAGCACGGTGAAAAAATACAGAAGATGGAATTTATTCAAGAAAACAAAAACAAAAATTGGAATGACGTAGAGGGCGGTTGGATGGGCATAAGGGAGGAAATAAAATCAGGGCTGCTAAAAAACCAATCATAGAATTACTGGTGCCACAAGAAGTGCCACAATAGTCATTAGCTTAAGAATCACATTTAAACTCGGACCACTAACATCTTTTGACCCATCTCCCACGGTGTCTCCGACCACTGCTGCCTTGTGTGCAGCACTTCCCTTGCCCCCAAAATTGCCTGCCTCAATGTATTTCTTTGCATTGTCCCAGGCTCCGCCTGCATTTGACAAGAAAACAGCCAACAAAAAGCCAGTAGCGATACTGCCGGCTAAAAAACCGCCTAAAGGTTCCAGGCCAAGCACCATGCCAACTGCAACAGGGGCAATAAGAGCCATCAATATAGGAGCAATCATCTGCCTCAAAGCAGCGTTAGTGCTTATGCCAATACACTTATTGTAATCGGGTTTTGCTTTTCCTTCCATCAGGCCCTTTATTTCCCTAAATTGTCTTCTCACCTCATCTACTACTTTTGACGCTGCACTCCCCACTGCTCTAAAGGTAAAAGCGCAGAAAAGGAACGGCACAAGCGCTCCCAAGAACAAGCCGGCAATAACGGCAGGCTTGCTCAAATCAATTGAGGTTAAACCAGTTATTTGAATGTATGAGGCAAATAGCGCAAGTGTTGTCAATGCAGCGGAAGCAATAGCAAAGCCTTTTCCAATTGCGGCTGTGCTGTTCCCAACAGCATCAAGTTCTTCAGTACGCTTCCTAACCTCTTGTCCCATGCCTGCCATCTCGGAAATTCCTGCAGCGTTATCGGCTACGCTGCCATAAGTATCAGCACTTAGGCTAATTCCCAAAATTGATAGCATTGCTACAGCGGCAATCGCAACACCAAAAAGCCCTGCTGTCATGAAACTTAGAACTATTGCTGCAGCAACGGTAATAACTGGAATTGCTGTTGAAAACATGCCTACAGAAATTCCCTCAATAACATTTGTGCCTGCTCCTGTAGTAGCGGCCTTGGCTATTGATATTGTTGGAAAATGATGTGGAGAAGTAACGAATTCAGTGCTGTATCCAATTATTAGTGCAACTACAAGCCCTATTAGGACTGCATAAAAGATTCCAATCGGCGCCCCTATATAATATAGGAGCCCATAGGAGAGCACGGCCATTATTATCGCACTGACGAGAATTCCAAGATCCAGGGCTTTAAAGGGGTCGCTCTTCTTCGCATTCACAAAGAAGGTGCCGAGAATTGATGCAACAATTCCTAATGCTGAAAGAAGCAGTGGGACAATTGCGCCCATTGCAATAGAGAGCACCGCACCCAATACCATTGCGGCAATAATGCTGTCAACATAGCTTTCAAAGAGGTCTGCCCCCATCCCTGCAACATCCCCAACATTGTCTCCTACATTGTCCGCTATTACAGCAGGGTTTCGAGGATCATCCTCTGGAATTCCCTCCTCAACCTTTCCCGCTAAATCAGCGCCAACATCTGCTGCCTTTGTGTAGATGCCCCCTCCCACCCTTGCAAAGAGGGCAATGCTGCTTGCTCCAAAGCCAAAGGCAAATAGTATGGAAGGATTCTGCAGGAAATAGTACGCTATAACCAAACCGCCCAGACCCAGCCCAACAACAGCCATGCCCATTACTGTGCCAGATGCGAAAGCAATCCTGAAGCCCTTGTCAAGGCTTTCTTTTGCCCCTTCTGCAGTGCGAGCATTGCTGCTTGTGGAGGTGCGCATCCCAATGTTGCCGGCAATTGCTGAAAGGATTGCCCCGAAAACAAATGCTGCTGCGCTTTCAACCCCAATAAAGAAAGTGAGCAGCACTGCAACAACAACAATGAAAATCAGGAGAACGCGGTAAACGCTGTTGAGGAAGGTCATTGCCCCTGCATGAATGAAGCCGCTTATTTCCTTCATCTTCTCGCTGCCCTGAGGCTGCGACATAATCCAATGGCGGCGCCAGAAGCCGAAAAGCAGGGCAACAATAGCAGCTACAAAAACATATAACAGCATTTTTTTCCCGCTAAAGATTAGGGCTTTACTATTTTTAATCCTTTTTCTGCTCGCTCAGGATTTTCACTGCCTCATCAACCTTTCCAGCTGAGAGCAATTCAAAGAACTCCCTTACATCGAAAGCGTTGTTGAAATCTGTTTGGGAGAGGTTCTTTTCAAGCAGCTCTAGGCCCATTGCTGTAATGCTCTTCCTGCTCTTCTGCAGCTGCCGCAATTCCTCCAGCTTTTTCGCGAAAGAAATGGTTGTAAAATCCCGCCCAATTGAAACAATTGCTTTTTCCCTGAATCTCTCAAGCAATTCATTGAAGGAAATATCGCCATGCTGCAGGCCCTTTGCAAGTGTTCCCTTCAGTTTTATCCTCACCAAGGGCTTTTGCTGGAAGTTTTGGGACAAAATTGCGGCCAACTCTTTTTCAACCGCCTGCTTTATTTCCTCCTGGCCTGCATCCTTGAACTCAAGCTTGCGGTAGAGGAATTTTCTTTGGTTGGGAAGGGGGAGGAATTTTATGGAATTTATTTCAGTGTCCCAGAGGAAAATTCCCTTCTCCTTCTCAGCCTCAAGCCTCTTCATTTGGGTTACCATCGTGCTGCCTGGCACCAAAAACTTTTTTTCTTTCAAATTTTCCTCGCTCTTCCAGTGCAAATGCCCATCCACAATCAAATCAAAGCCCACAGGGAGATCGGCAAGGGAGATAGAAGCAATCATCTCATCATCAAAGGGCAAGAACTCCTTGATGCTCTGGTGCAGCAGCAGAACATTCTTTTTTCCCGCCCGGGGCCTTGGATTCCAGAGCTTGAGCGCATCAAGCGCCTTTTTTTCAGGAACGCCGCTCAGTCCATGGACAACCAATTGCCCAACAGCTGCTGTTGCGGCATGCAAATGCACAAGCAGACCTGCAGATTCAAGCACATCAAGAGCGTTCTTCAAATCCTTGCCCCTGAATTCGTGCGTTCCGTGGATTGCAATTACTGGGATGTGCGAAAAGTGGAATTCCTGCTTCTTGCCCTGCTTCTCCCTTACAACAACCGCGCTAGATTTTGTTTCATTGAGAATTGAAAAGAGCTTGAAGGTGCGGTCCCATGTTTCCTGGCTTGGAACATCATCATCAAAGAGGTCGCCCGCATGCAAAATCAGCTCTGCTCCCTTTTCAAGCGCGAGCTTTAAGGCGGAAGCAGCCTGCTCAAAGCTTTCCCCAGCCCTTTCAGTGCCCTCGGCAAACCCGAGATGAAAATCCGAGAGAATTGCTATCTTCATTGCCCAACCCGAAAGAATTTATAGGGTAATTGTTATTTTAATTATTGGGGAAAATGCCAAAAGGATTCGGCGGGAAGCGGGGCCATATAATTAGAGAGAAGGCAAAAAGGGAAAAGAAAAGGAGAAAGTTAGAGCAACGGAAGAGAAGCGCCGAGCAAAAGGCACGGGAACGGCTAGAGCGATGGAAAGAAATGCAAAAGGGAAAACAATAGCTTTGGTGAGAGGATGGGAAAAAGAAGGCATAGTGCTGCTTGGGGAGGCCAAAAAGGCCATGTAGACGGGGAATATATGCGAAGATACCGCAAAGAACAAAAAGCGGCAATAAGGCACAGCACAACCGCTGAACAAAGGGCACAGCAGAGGGCGGCTAGACGGAAAGCTGTGCAAGAATGAACAAATCAGCTAAACAGCAGCTTCTGCTTCTGCTTGAGTTCATTTTCAGCCGCTTTAAGGAGGTTCTCCCCCTTTTCAGTAATGCTGTAAATCACGCGGTTCTGCTCCCTTCTTGTAGCAACAAAACCCCTGCTCTTCAGCTTGTAGAGCACCACATATACGGACACATTTCCTGGGAGGAAGCCGAAGCGCTTGTTGATTTCTTCCCTGAGAACGTAAGCGTGGCTGGGCTCTTTCCTAAGTAACGAGAGGAGGTATACCCACAGCACCTCAATCCCGAGTTTCTCCCTTAGACGGGCAAGCTCCCTGCTCTCCTCAACAGGCATTCACTTATACATAAGAGGGAAAGTTTTATAAACATGAAATAGTATTTTATGAGTGTAAAATATTGTGGGGTGATGCTTGAAATGGCTGGCAAAATAAAGGTTGCGATTGCCGGAATTGGAAATTGCACCAGCAGCCTGGTGCAGGGGGTTGAGTACTACAAAGACGTTGGGGAAAGCGATGAGCTCGTGCCAGGACTAATGCATAATGTTTTTGGCGGCTATAAAATAAGCGATATTGATTTTGTTGCCGCTTTTGATGTTGATAAGAGAAAGGTTGGGAAGCCATTGAACAAAGCTATTTTTGAGAAGCCAAATAACACAAAGATTTTCCAGGAGAAGATCCCCAAATGGGGTGATGTGATTGTAAAGAAAGGTCCTGTGTTGGATGGCGTGGCAGAACACATGGCGGAGTATCCTGAGGACCAGAGCTTTAGGGTGGATGAAAAACAGAAGCCTGTTGATGTTGCGCAGGAGCTGAAGGATTCAGGTGCGGAAATTTTGATGAATTATATGCCTGTAGGGAGCCAGGATGCGGCAAAGTATTATGCGCAGGCAGCTTTGGATGCGAACTGTGCTTTCGTTAATTGCATGCCGGTTTTCATTGTGAGTGAGCCGGAATGGGAGAAAAAGTTCATTGAGAAGGGACTGCCGTGCGCGGGAGACGATATAAAGGCGCAGATTGGCGCTACGATCACTCACAGGACACTTGCAAAATTGTTTGCAGACAGGGGTGTGAAAATAACTGGGACATATCAATTGAATGTTGGTGGAAACACTGATTTCCTGAACATGACAAGGCACCATAGATTGAAGTATAAGAAAATCAGCAAGACAGAAGCTGTGCAGAGCATTTTGCCTGCCCCCTTAGAAGCGGACAAAATCCATATTGGGCCAAGCGACTATGTCCCATGGATCTATGACCAAAAGATTTGCTTCTTAAGGATTGAGGGGGAGAAGTTTGGAGGCGTCCCGACAAACATGGAGGTCAGGCTGAGCGTAGAGGACAGCCCAAATTCAGCAGGATGCACAATTGATTGCATCAGGGCGACAAAGCTTGCATTGGACCGCGGAATCAAAGGCCAGCTTACCTCAATCTCGTCCTGGACAATGAAGCACCCCCCACAGCAGTTTCCAGATCCAGTGTGCAGGGAGATGGTGGAAGAATTTATTAAGGGAAAGAGGGAAAGATAGTAGCATGACACTTTATAAAAGCAGGGAGAAATTTGGCGGTCTTTCGATAAAGATTGGGATTGCCTTCAGCAAAATACCGCTCAGCGCGAACCAATGGACTATTGCATCATTAATTCCTGCTTTCATTGCCCTTTACTTCCTTGTGGAGCAGCAGTTTCTGCTTGCTGGAGCTTTCTTCATTGTTTCTGCTTTCCTTGACTTGGTTGATGGTGCTGTTGCAAGGGTGACAGGAACGGTAAGTAAGTTTGGGGCATACCTTGATACGCTGATTGACCGCTATGTTGAGGCAATTATTGTTTTTGGTTTGCTGTTTGTTCCATTGCCCAACTTTTTGGGGCCAAGCTATGCTTGGATTTTCCTTTACTTGTTCGGAAGCATGATGACAACCTATGCAAAGGCAGCCGCAAAGGAGAAGGAGCTAATTCCAGAGGGAAGGGAGCTCAAGGGCGGATTGCTTGAGAGGGCTGAAAGGCTTATCATATTGTTCATTGGAATCATTATTGCCGCATTCGAGCCGCTGTACTTGGTTTATATAATTGCTGCTTTGGCGGTCCTGACAAACATCTCTGCACTGCAAAGAGTTTGGATTGCAAAGGGGTTTACCCGTGCTGGATAAGCTGGAAGAAATGTTCCATTTGGTAAGGAAATCTGTGCTTGAAGAGAAAGCAAAGCTAAATGTAGCAACAGGCACCACAAATCCAAAGGGGGATGAAACTTACCGCTTTGACCTGCGCGCAGAAGAAATTGCAATAAACTATTGCAAGGAGAATTTTGATTTTCCCATTATAATTCTCTCGGAGGAGTGCGGTGAAATTTTAACCAAAGAGGGCGAGCCAAAATACACTTTCATTATTGACCCTGTTGACGGGAGTAGGAACTTCAAGCGCGGAATAGAAATAAGCGGCTTTTCTATTGGCGCAATCCCTGCGGGAAAGCCGCTTGCTGTGCAGAATGTGGAATTTGCACTGGTTGGAAGCTTTTTCACTGGAAGCGTGTATAAGGCGGAAAAGGAAAAAGGGTGCTATTTCAACAATGCGAAAGCGAAGACTTCACAAACCACGGATATAGAGAAGGCGTTTATATGCATTGACCCAGATGCAGAAGATAAGGAAAAGAGAAAGCGCTTCCTTAAACTTCTCAATATTGTGGGTGCGGTCAGAAGACTTGGTAGCGCTTCTTTAGAATTGTCTGCTGTTGCCGTTGGCGCACTGGACGGGCATGTTGATTTAAGGGATGACCTCACTCCGGAAAACTTTATGGCTGCATATCTTCTCATAAATGAAGCTGGAGGGGTATTCACCGACCCATGTGGAAAGGAATTGCCGCCAATTAAGTCCCTTACAGAAGTGTACTGTATAGCTGCAGCAGGCAACAAAGAGCTGCACAAAAAGATTCTAGAGCTAATTGAAATGTGAATTCAAATAGGCCCAATCAAATGCAATTTTGCAATCGTTGAAAACACGTGGATTAGTGGGCTGCTCAGCTTTCCCGCAATAACCACTTTTCTTTTTAGAATTGCCTTTCTTAATTCCTCTTCGCTTTCTCCCTCAAATTCAATGAAAGCATTTCCAATCTCTTGGGGGACATGGGCATCACTCCCTGCTGTTGCTGAGAATTCGTGCTCGCGGGCGAATTTCATTGCCTTCTTGTTCCAGCTGTTCAAAACGCAGCGGGAATTGAACACTTCAATTCCCTGGAACTTGTTCCAGTAATCCATGCGCTTCCAGCGCTTCCTGAACAAATCAAAAGGGTGCTGGATTATGAGCAAAGCATCCTGCCGCTTTGCGGCATCAAGGATTTCGGGCAGTTCAAAGCTTTTGATATCCTCCTGCATAAAAAGGGCGGAAAGCTCACCAATCGTTTTGCCGTGCTCCTTTACCTTAAGCTCTTCTCCCTTCACTACAAGCACGCCTGCCTTTTTTGCAAGCGGTAACAGCTTTGGCCAGCATTCGACTGTGTTGTGGTCGGTAATTGCAATTCCGGAAAGACCCTTCTTCTGAACCTCCTTTATGATGCTCTCCGGTTTGCTCAAAGCGTCCTTGCTATATTGGCTGTGAACATGCAGATCAATTTTCATAAAAACCACTAAGAGTATGCATTGTTTATATTAAATTGCTTTTCCTTAGGAAAGGGGGCAGCTCTTTTACAGAGGGGATTATCCTTCCCGCGGGTAGGCCTTCATGCAAAAAATCCTCTTTTTTCGTAAAGCCCGTCAGCACTGCAACAAATTCAAGCCCAGCATCCCTCGCAGCCTGATAATCATAAACAAGGTCGCCAACATAAAGGGCTTGTGCTGTGGAAATTCCTTTTTCAGCAAGCAACTGCAATGGCTTTGAGAAAATCTTTCCATCGGGCTTTGAGAAGCCCAGTTCCTCTGTTGAAAAGGTAAACCCAAATTGGTCTAAATCAAGGTTTTCCTGCCTGCTCCTTGTTTCCAAGCTCTGCCTGCTCTTGGAGGTAACAATTCCTAGAACAATTCCCTTGGATTTCAGCTCCTTGATTGTTTCCAAGGCGCCCTCAATCAGGTGATACCTTGTGCCATCCCTTATTTCCCTGAACTTTTTCACAAAATTGGCAAAATCTATCCCTGGCCAAAGAGTCGCAACAATTGTTCCCCAGTTCTTGCCCCAAAGGGCAAAGAATTCCTCCTCGTCCGGGACCCTTAAGCCAAGCTGTTCAGCGGCTTTTTGGTGTATTGCGATTGCATTTTTGAAGGTGTGAGTGAGAGTATCATCAACATCGAAAATAACAGCCCTAATCAAACAAAGCACCTTTCTCCTTCATCAGTTCTTTTGGATAGAGAAGCAAAGGCCGCAATACGGAAATGCCCTGCTTTGAATCAAATTCAGCATAGCGCTTCAAATCCTTTTCCTTAAGTGAGCTGTCTGCTGTCCCGATTGCCTGAATTTCCCTTTTCTCAATCAGCCGCTGCAGGTTCTTCCGCTCTGTTAAAATAAATTTCCTGTAGGAATTGAATGGGACAAGCTTGTTCACAAAGCCTTCAATTTTCTTGCCCTTCTTTTTCACCACTGGAAAAATATTGCAGCCCCTGTACATTAGCAGGAACGCTGCCAACAGCTCGCACTTCTTTCCCTCAAAAAGGAATGCGACATTTCCCTCAACACCAATAGGCAGGCCCCGCAGGCAGGAAATTTCGCTAAAATAAAGGAAAAAATCCTTCTTACGCACTTCAATAAAAATCTGCTTCTTTGGCTTGGAAAGATTTACTTTCAGCCCTGGAATTGAATCCATTATTGCCTGACCCAAGCGGTTTTCATAATTCTTCCTTGATGGACCGCCCTCAACGCTTTTCCTAACGCGCAGTGCAAAGGAATCGCCCTTCTTTAGAAAGTGCTTTGCCTCTTCCACAACGGCTTGCTCAATTTCAGTATAGTCCCTGAATTGGTAGCGCGCAGCAAATGCAATTGCATGAATTCCTACAACGCGCTGCAGAATCTTTGCTGCCTTCTTTAGCTGCGGGGTGAAAAGATAGAGCCTTCCGCCACCCCTAAGAATCTTACTCCACCCAACATTGTTTCTTTTGAGCGCGAGCTTTATCGCTCCTAACAACTTTTTCGTAAAATAGTGCCTTACCTGAGTGCTCTTCAGGGCGATTTCGCTGCTGGTTTTTACAAGCACACAGTTTCTGTTTTTTGGAATTGCCGCTACCATAAGATATTTAAAGAAAGCAAGCATTAAATTGTATTATGGCTGCTAGAAGTGAACGCCTTTGCTAAGGCGAGTGAACTTATTCTAACTGTCTTGGACAGCCACGGGAAGCTCTCCCAGAAGCAGATTGTTGAAAGGAGTGGGGTCCCAGAAAGGACAGTAAGGTATAATCTTAAACTGCTCTTAGAGAAGGGGCTTGTGAGGGAAAGGTTATTCTGGCAGGATTTGCGCCAAAAGGAATTTGAAAAAGGTGATAGGCTTTGTCCAGTTTAGCCGCCAGGGGAATAAATAAAAACACTTGCTGGGCAAAAATCATTCAGAGCAATAGATGCGTTTTGCGAAGCAAAATGCTTTCTTTTGTGAACTTTTCTTTTCTAAAGAAAAGTTCTGCGGGGTTGGCAGAACGGTTATGCGCCGGCCTGCAGAGCCGAGGAAGTGGGTTCGACTCCCACACCCCGCTTCTGATTCTGTAAAACAAAAGAATAAAATAAGAGTTTGAACTATGATAGAACGATGAAAAAAGTAATTTTGCTTGTTGCAGGCTTGATTGTTCTTGCGGGCTGCATTCAGCTGCCTTTTTTTCAAGGAGAAGACCTTTCCAGCTTCAGGGACTGCGGCCAGGATGAAGGGTGCATGTTGGCAGCAATCGGAAACTGTGAAAAGGCATTTATGAGGAAAGTGCAAGTGGATGAGGAAGGCACACTTACAACAAGATTCACTGTTTACGGCTTGGAAGAGGACAAATGCAAAATGAAATACCTCTTTGAGAAGATTGAAATAACAGCAAGTGATGAAGACAAGGCCCTAGTGATGCAATTTATTAAGTCGGCACTCGAGGGCCAAGAAATAACCTGCGTAGTTCCAGAGGGGGAACTGCAAAGTATAGAAGAGGTTGACATAGAGCCAATACTAGATTACTGTTCAGGGCCGCTCATAGATGTGGCAAAGCAGATGAGAAGCGCTATGCGGGAAGCAGAGACCTCAAGCCGCTAGCTTGCCTTCCGCCAATTTGCTGTAATGCAGCAGCTTTTCTTTTGCAATTGCTTTCGGCATGCCCTTTGTTACAAGGGCAAGCTCATTCAGGGTGTTTGCACGGGCAATGAATGCCTTGTGGAGGTCGTTGTCCCCAAGGGTGGATTGAATCATCACTGATTTCTCCCCTGCGAAATTGGTTTTGATTATTGCAATGGAATGCTTCTCCTTTTCGTTCTGCAGTTCAGTTTTGTACAACTGCTCTATCTCTTCTCTGGAAGTATTGCCGCTGATTATTGTAATGGTTTGCGTTAGGACAAAGGTGTTTTCGTCAAGCGGCTTGAATGGATAGCCCACTGGCTTGAAAAATGTCTTGAATTGCTGCAGTAAAGTAGTGTCCTTCGAGTATTCACCCTCAAGCTGGCTTAATTCAAAGCCTTCAGCGCTAAAATCTTCAAGAGAAAGCACAAAATTTTCAGCCCTGCCTTCAACCAATGGAACTGTAGGAGGTTCCTCAACTACAAAGTTCTGGTCTTGGCTGCTCGGCTGCTCCTCCAGCTCCTGAGTGCAGCCACTAAGCAGAGCAAGCGCTAAAAGCAGCGTTAAAATTGGAAGGTGGGATTTCATAATATCAATTGAGCTTATCAAGCTTTTTTAAATAGTACGGGATTTATTAGGCGATTGCATTAATTTGACCCAGCCGCCTTTCTCAACCTTTATTCCAAGCCTCTTTTCGCTTTTCTTGAGCCTAGCGCAGAGCACTCTCCCGACCAGTTTTTCGCCGCCAATTCTAACCCTTTCAATGCCTTTAACTGTTTTTGCGTGCCTTACGAAATGCTCTACTGCCTCTCTTGCAAGGCCCTTCCTGCGCAGCTTTGGGGTAATATAAATCGCAAACAGGTGCAACGAATTTCCATGCCTCTGGAAAAATATGTTGCCGACAATTGAGCCCTTGCTCATAAAGATAATGCCGTCATAGCCTGCCAACCGCATTAGCGGAATAACTAGGCTGCGAGGCAGCCGCTTAAATGCGCCCACTTTTTTGGAGAACCCTCCTTGTGGGTCGGGATTCCTAATCCAATTCAATACATATTCATTGAATTCCCTTTTCCTCGGACTGGAACGCCTTATCTTGGAAAAAACTATCGGCTTCATCGCAACAAGTAAATGAATCAAAATTTTTAAAATTACAACATATTGGGGGGACACCTCATAAGCTTTTTAAAGCTTAACAAACACTGTTTATTGTAGGAATGCCCTGATTTTTCAGGTTTTTTGAAAAAGAGTGGTTTGTATGGGTTTGCGGCCAGGTAGGTGCTACAGGAGCAAGAGCGAAAGGGCTTACTCCAGAGTAGCCGTAAAAGTGCACCGTAGGAACTATATAGGGGCGGTTCCCGGGCTAAAGACAAGGCAGTTCAATATGGGGAATCCTACTAAAAAGTTCACTAATATCCTTGACCTAGTTGTTGATGAGGCAGTGCAATTGCGGGACAACAGCATTGAGTCGGCAAGAATTGCTATCAATCGCTATTTGCACAATAATTTGGGAAAAGAGGGCTATTTCATGCGCATTAGGGTTTATCCTTTCCAGATTCTGCGGGAAAACAAGCAGGCGCAGGGAGCCCATGCAGACAGAATCCAGACAGGAATGTCCAAGGCTTTTGGAAAACCAATTGGGAGGGCTGTAAGAGTAAGGCCTGGACAGAAAATAATGAGTGTTCTGGTTGATGAGCCTAACATAAAGATTGCGAAGGAAGCATTGCTTAGGGCGAAAGCAAGGCTGAACTGCCAGCTAAGTGTGAAAATTGGCACTGATGTTGAAAGCATTGGGACAAGGCCAAAGTCAGTTAAGGAAGTTGTGATCGAGGAAGAGAAGCCCGCTGAGGAAGAGAAGGAAGAGGAAGGAAAGGAAGAGGGAAAGGAAGAGGAAGAGAAGGAAGGAAAGGAAGAGAAGGCTGGCGAAAAGGAAGAGGAAGCTACCGGAAAGGAAGAGAAGAAGTAATTAACATCGATGACTAAAAAGTTCTATTCCGTTAGGTTTAATGTTTATAATCCTTCAGTTTTAAGCGGTGGTTACTAATAGTGGAAATCTCTAAGGGAAAAATAATACTGGAAATCCACTCTCTTTCAAAACCCCTATATAAACACCAAAACCAAACATCTAAGTGAACACAAAAATTTATCTGCCAGACTTTGCACCAAAGATTATTTCCACAAAAACAAATAATAAACAATATAACCTAGGGTGGGCTTTATCGGGGGAAACAATATTAGTGGGGCGTAGAAAAGACAAATACTCAAACATATATTATAAAAACTTCTTAACCGTTCCTAAAGGGAAATTTTGTCTGTATTACTATTGGTCCTGTGGAAGAAATCAGTCGTCCAATATAAATAAAGGAACAAGATGCAAGTATTTAATCCTTCCAAAATCTATCCCTGCTGATGCTTTGACTTTAAATGCTTTGGGGTTGCTTCAAGCCGAGATGACCAAACATTCTATAAAATACAACAACATAATATTCAGCAACAGTAACCCGGACATAATTAACACAATAGCTAAATTTTTTGAACGTCTTGGAGTGAGCAAGGATTGTTGGAAATGGAGCATTAGTTTTAATTTTAAACTTAAGATAGAAGAAACCCCAAATGAAAGCCACCTCAGAGAAACACGAGCATTGAAGTATTGGCGCTCTAAAACAGTAATTAACAAAAATAATAATCAAAATAAGTCAATACAATACACAGGAAATAGAAAATATGTAAACATGCGAAAAGATACTAAAATATATGGAACTCTGAGAATTTGCTATTCAAATATTATTCTATACCAGCTCATTTTAAACGTTTTGGAAAAGATTCGCCCTATCATTCTAACCCAATCTAAACTCGGCAAATACTTCCTGCAAGGTTTAGTTGCGGGGGAGGGAAATGTAAAATTAACAAAATTTGGCAGTGTAGACAGTATAAGAATTGGCTCTACAAACCTTGAAGAAAAACAACTCTATAAACAATACTTGGAACTGTTAGAAATAGAGTCACACATAGAAGATAATTATATCTGCATAAATAACCAAAGAAATTTCCTAAAAATATTTGAACATGATTTATTCAAATTGCACAATGAAAGGAAAACAAAATTTCTGAATGGATTAGTCGCATTTAAACATATACCTGATGATGTAAAAGAGAAATTTGCCAATGTAAAAAGACAAATTTATATTTGATTATCACCTAA
>JAFCCK010000127.1 GCA_017610245.1 Candidatus Iainarchaeum sp. | reverse complement strand
TAAAAGTAATAAAAGGCCAGGATAAGTATGGCTGGACGCAAACAATGGGAACAATTCATGGAGAAACAGGGCAGAAGCACATACATCTTGTGAACAAGAAAGGTGAACCCATAATAATAAATCTCACTCTTTATGGAGTTAGTGAAAGCGAGCTTGCTAATGCATACATGGATTCCGTAATTGCTGCTGGTCCTAAGCAGACAATGGAGGATGGTTATCATACGATAGATTATATGGGTCCGAATGGCACAGGAGCCATTTTAAGAGAGCCGGTAACTGACTTCAGCAGCGTTGTCCTTGAGCCTTATTCAGCAAATATTATTGCATTGAGCGAGGCAATAGAGCCCATCATAAGCGTTACGCCAAGCTCCGGTACCAGTTACGGAAATGTTGAAATAGGGCAATACAAAGATGAAACATTCACCGTTAGGAATGCTGGGGTGGGCACATTAACTGGCTCAGCGTCAACAAGTCCCCCATTTAATATAGTATCCGGAGGAAGCTACGCCCTTTCAGCAGGCGAAACTCAGGAAGTAGTAGTAAGGTTTTCTCCAACTGCAGAAGGCAGTTTCACAGGGACTGTAAGCTTTAGCGGTGCGCTGGGAGCTACCAGAAGCCTGGCAGGCACCGGTGTTATATCCCAGCAACCGGAAACGCCGCCAGAGGCTGGCGTAACTCCGGGCGGCGGCCCCGGAGGCGGTGGAGGCGGCGGCCCATTGCCAGATTCTGATGCTGATTCTGTCAGCGATTGGCAGGAAGAGCAGGATGCTACCGATCCCTTGGATGCAGCAAGCAATTTATTGGAGATTGAGTTTTCTGCAGATGTTCTGACAGGCTCATACCAGAATATCAGGCTAGTGCATCCAAGTGCGGGTGCGGTGGATGAGTTTGCTGTTACTGTTACCTATCCAAATGGCAGCGAGGAAACATTTGAGGCTGTCGATGGGGTTGTGAGCTTTAGGGTGGATTATGTCGGGCTCTACACTTTCAGCGTTGTATCTGGAAGCTTTTCTGAGAGCGCCCAGTTTGAAGCCAAGTCCTTCCAGGAGATTGTTGGGGGTGTGGGAGAAACAGTGGCAGAGGAAACCGCAGGGACAACACCAGTTGATTTCGCAATAATCTTCCTGCTGTTTGCGTTCCTTGCAATTTCCAGCATAGGGGTGCAGCTCGTTATCCTGAAGAGGGTTATACTGGGTTATGCAATCATTACAGTGATTGCTGCATTCATCCCAGTGATTTTGGGGCTCATTGGCATTGGCTTGACCATGCTGCTGGTGATGGCAGTGCTGCAGTTTGGGGCTGTTTCGTTCTCCTTCTTTATGGTGAAGAAATACCAGCTGCACAAATAGTGGAATGCTAGGCTGATTATTTCTCAAAAATCTTTGGCTGTCCGCATTTATGCCTGTTTTTCTCAATCCTTTTCCTGAGCTTCTCTGGAATTTCACTTTCCTTTCCCCGCAGGTATGCATCAATCTCTTCATAGCTCATTCCCAACTCAGCCTCATCTGTCTGCCCTTCCCAGAGGTCGGCTGAAGGCGCTTTTCCCACAATCTTTTCAGGCACATTTAATGCCTTTGCCGTCTCCCTTACCTCTGATTTCAAGAGACCGCCCAAAGGAAGCAAATCAACTGCCCCGTCGCCATGCTTTGTGAAATACCCCAACATTAGCTCCGACCTATTTCCGCTTCCAACAACGAGATAATTCAGCTTGTTTGCAAAAAAGTAGAGTGTACACATCCTTAACCTTGCCTTTAAATTTCCCTCGGCAACCTTATCTCCCTTCTCCCCAATAGCCCCTAACATTTCCCTAAAAGGGCCAGACAAATCTGTTTTCTTGTATTTTATCCCAATCTTTTCAGCAAACTCCATGGCATCTGCAGTATCCTGCTCCCTGCTCTCACACGGCATTATCAACCCAAGGCTTTTTTCAGGAAAAGCCTTCTTGCATAAAGCAGCCACAACACTGGAATCAATGCCGCCGGACATTCCACACACTACCCCTTTGGCTCCAGAATCTTTAACCTGCTCTTTGAGCCATTCTGCTATTTTTTCCGCAATTGCGTACCAATCCTTCATAAAAACCAAATTCCAGGGAAATCCTTTTTAAAGAAATTGAATCTATTTTTTCTCATGGGAGATGAGAAAAGGCTGATTGAGGCTGCTTTATTCATGTCGCCGAAGGCACTAAGTGTTGCTGACCTCACACAGGTTTTAGGCATTTCTGATTACGCCTTAGCCAAGAAAACCGCATTTGAACTGATGAACGAGTTTAATGCTCGCGATTCAGCGCTGGAGATTGTTGAAGCTGAGGGCCTGTTTCAGATGAGGGTAAAGCCGCTTTTCGAGCAGAATGTGCAGGATTTCGCATCAGAGAGCATGTTCAACAAAGGAACAATGAAGACGCTTGCATTAATTGCATTCAAGCAGCCCATTGTGCAGAGCACAGTGATAAAATACAGGAACAATAAAGCTTACGACCACATTTCAAGGCTCGTGGAAGAGGGCTTTATCGCAAGGGAAAGGCAGGGAAGAAGCTATATCCTGCGTACCACTAGAAAGTTTCTCGAGTACTTTGGAAAGGATTTTGGAAAAGAGAAGTAGGACAGCGTTTAATCAATTTTCACTTCGCCTTTTTTCTCAACTGGTTTGCTTGGCTTTTCCTTCTCAAGCCTCACTTCAAGAACACCATTCTTGAATTTTGCCTTTGCGCTCTTCTGTTTCACAGCTGCCGGCAACTTTATTTCCTTATAAAAGTTTCTTTCCCCTCTAACCTCAATTATGGCATTGCTTTTGCTAGGCAGCCTGAACTTGATATCATCCTTTTCCACCCCTGGCAATTCAGCCGTGATTGTAATTTCCTTTTCCGATTCTATTGTATCAACAAGCGGCTCCCTCGCACTGCTTATTGTAGGTTTTCCGTCTCCCGCCTTCACATTGCCGAATTGCTCTATTATGGGCTTTCCCTCTGGACCCATCTTTATGTTGAATCCCATCACAAGTGGTTTCCTGCTCTTAAAATGCACTTCGTCATCAAACATATCCTTCATCATCTCATCTACCATGTTCTGGAGGTTATCGAAATCAAAA
>JAFCCK010000126.1 GCA_017610245.1 Candidatus Iainarchaeum sp. | reverse complement strand
ATCCATGCTGGAATCCTTGCCCTCAGGGACAGCAAAAAGCACATGCAAGAGCTGAGAGAAGCAAACATCATGCTCATTGATTTGGTTGTAGTGAACCTATACCCTTTCAGGAAAACAATTGAAAGTGCCGCGCCCCTGGATGAGATAATTGAAAACATTGATATTGGTGGTCCAACGCTGATTAGGGCTGCTGCAAAAAACTTTCATGATGTTGCGGTTGTAGTAAAGCCTGGACAGTACCAAATGATTATTGAAGAGTTGGAGAAAAACAAGGGGGAAATTTCCCTAAAAACAAGGCAGCTGCTAGCAGCAAAAGCATTCGAGCATACTGCTTACTACGACACAACAATCAATGATTTTCTGCATCGCACTTTCAATCCAGAGGAGCTTTTTCCAAGGGACTTCAGCATCAATTACAGGAAGAAAATGGATTTGCGCTATGGCGAAAATCCACACCAAAAAGCTGCTTTGTACAAGGAAAGCTTTGTTCGCAACCCAAGCATTGCAAAGGCAAGAGTTCTCAATGGAAAGCCCCTTTCATTCAACAACATAATCGATGCAAACGATGCCATTGCTGTAGTGCAGGAATTCAAGCAGGCAGCAGCATGCCTAATAAAGCACAACAATGCATGTGGAGCAGCTGTTGCGGCAAGCATTTCTGAGGCCTTTGAAAAGGCCCACAAGTGCGATACCAAAAGCGCTTACGGTTCAATAATTGCATTAAACAGAAAATGCGACCTTGCCACAGCCAAGAGGATAATCTCCTTTTTCAATGAGGTTGTGGTTGCCCCGGCATTTGATAAGGATGCATTGAAAGAGCTTCGCGCTAAGGAAAACCTCCGCATTTTGGAGCTTCCAGGCATTGACAAGCCACTTTCTCCTGAGGGCTTAGATTATAAGAAAATTGAAGGCGGGCTGCTCGCCCAGACAAAGGACCTCATCTCTGAAAGCGAGGAAAACCTCAATGTTGTTTCAGAGAAGAAGCCCTCAAAGGAGCAGGTAAAGGATTTGCTCTTTGCCTGGCGCATTGTGAAGCACATCAAGAGCAACGCAATCGTTCTTGCAAAGGATTTGGCCACCGTAGGCATTGGAGCAGGACAGATGGCTAGGGTTGATTCAGTCGAACTTGCGGTTAAAAAAGCAGCTGGAAGAGAGAAGGGAGCAGTACTTGCATCTGATGGCTTCTTCCCCTTCAGGGACAACATTGATTTGGCTTCAGAAAAGGGCATTACAGCAGTAATAGAGCCTGGTGGCTCCATTAGGGACAAGGAAATAACCAAGGCGGCAAACGAAAAGGGCATTATCCTTGTTTTCACTGGCGTGCGGCACTTCAAACACTGATTAATTACCTTTTAAATCTTTTAATTACACAAATATATTCATGCCGGCGTGACGGAGCGGTTTAACGTGCTCGGCTTGAGACCGAGTGTCTCGAAAGAGACCGCAGGTTCGAATCCTGTCGCCGGCGTCTGCCCTTTCTCTTTAGAAAAGAGAAAGCGCAAGTTGCGGAAAGAGAAATAGACTCAAGGAAGAGAATGAAGCTGCGGAGGTGGCGGAGCGGTTAACGCGCCAGCTTGGAGCTGCCCTTTTCTTTCTTTAGGAAAGAAAGAAAAGTGCAAGTTGCCCAAAAGAAAGAAAGCTTGCAAGGGTAACAACTAGCTGGTGGCCTTCGGGCCTCGCGAGTTCGAATCTCGTCCTCCGCGAATCTCTATAAGAAAAACCTTAAATATGACAAGAGCGGTATTACGGTCATGAAGTACCACTTATTAGTAATTTTTGGCATTACTGCTTTAGTTTTGCTAAGCGGCTGCACAGTACAGCAGCCAAGCAATGGCAATAGCGGCAACGGAACTGACATTACTGCCGAAGTTGTGGAAGTGGACGACACTGTAAAGGTCGAGTACGAGGGCAGGTTTGAGTCAGGGGAAGTATTTGATTCCAGCGCCCGGCATGGCAAACCCCTTGAATTTGTTGCCGGAATCGGCAGAGTGATTAGGGGCTTTGACGAGGCTGTTGTTGGAATGCGACTGGGGGAAGAGAAAACAGTAACAATACCACCGGTGAAGGCATATGGCTTTAGGGATAAAAGCAAAATTGTGGAAATCCCGAAGGAAAATTTTGGGGATAGCTGGGATTCGCTGGAAGTGGGGGTGCCTGTCCACAGCTCACAGGGCGCAAACGGGACAGTGCTTGAGTTAAAGGAAGATTCAGCAATAGTTGACTTTAACCACCATTTAGCCGGAAAAACTTTGATATTTTGGATTAAGGTAATTTATATAAAGAAGGAGTGATGGAAAATGGCTTCTAGAAGAAGAGGAAGTGTTTCTGAAGGCTTTGTTAGGAGACGACCCAGCGGAAACATTGGCTTGCCAAAGAGGGTGCTGGATTCCAAAGGCCCCGTCGCAGTGTATAAGGGAAAAAGATACATAAAGATTGGTCCTTGGTGGTTTCTTGAAAAATGGCTCCAAGATCCAACACACTCCCAGCATGGGGCTTATAAAAAAATGAAAAAAGACCTGCACCTTTAAACCTGCTGTTTTCAGCCTTCTTGACAAACTTGCCAAGACAGCAAGAAGTGACATTTTCCTTCACTTCTCTGCAAAAGCCCTTTAAAATATTCTCCCTCTATTTTCTTTATATTCAGAAATATTCTGCGGGAGTCCGATAGTGGTCAATTCGGCCAGGTTGAGGGCCTGGTGGCTTAGTGCCTTCGGGGGTTCGAATCCTCCCTCCCGCATAGGCGCCACAGGGATATATGCATCTATTGTTTTTGGACTGGTTTTTAAAATTCATAACTGCGTTTTCTTCCAAAGCGTCTTCTCCTACCTTTCCCCGTGAGTTCAAAGTTTCCGCCCTCAATTCGAATTGCCTTTCCATTAACGATTGCGTCAGCAATTTTTTTTTCTTGCAGAAATAATTAGGCGGTGGAAGGTTGGTTGGGAGATTCCCATTTTTTCAGCAGCTTTGTCCTGCTCTAAACCTTCTAAATCCTTCCACCTAATTGCCTCAAACTCGTCAACTGTAAGTATGGTTTCCTCTAAGTCAATCATTCGCACGTCAGCGGGCTTGAAGTAAGTTACATCTGGCTCAAGGAAAACTTTTCTGATA
>JAFCCK010000125.1 GCA_017610245.1 Candidatus Iainarchaeum sp. | reverse complement strand
GTCTACCTCTCCCCCTACTCCCTCTTTTTTTTCCAGCCATCTTATCTTCAACCAAGAGTTGTAATACTATTATTGGTACAATTCATTCTCTTTAATATATTGCTCAACCGCTTTAGGCACCAATCCTGCTATTGATTTGCCCCTGTTTAATTTTTCTCTTATGACTGTACTACTCAAATCAATTGCCTTGCCCTTTACCCTGACAGGGGAGCTTGAATCAACCAGTTCATTTTTTTCGTTCTCGCTGCCAGGAACAGGATACAGAATCAGCTTTGCTTCGCTCAAAACTTTTTTGGGCTGTTTCCAGGAAGAAAATTCCTTAACCAGGTTTGTCCCAATCAGCCAAAAGTAATCATTGCCTGGAAAGAGACGCTTTATTTTCAGGATTGTGTCAATCGTGTATGTGGGGTTCTCGTTCAAATCGACCAATTTTATTGCTTTTTCATCTTTGATAGCGAGCCCAATCATTATCTTCCTATGCCGCAATTCACTTACTTTGCTGTTTGCCTTGAAAGCGTGCCAATAAACCGGAATAAACCATATTTCATCAACAAGCCCATGCTTCAGCACTTCCCTAGCGGCATTCAAGTGTCCATTGTGGATTGGGTCGAATGTTCCGCCGAATAGAGCAACCTTCATGAAATCACTTCACAATTTCAAGAGAAAAGTTTTTTCCTAGGACAGAATGGGTGAGAGACCCCATCGAAATAATGTCTGCTCCGACAGCTTTATATTTTTTCAGATTGTTCAAATCAATGCCGCCGCTCAATTCAATCTTACCCTGGAAGCCCTTTCTCCTCACAGCCTTTGCCGCTTTTCTTGCTTCTTTGGGAGAGAAATTGTCAAGCATTAAAATATCAGGCTTTGCAGTAATGGCATCCAACGCCTGCTTTAGAGAGTCGACTTCTATTTCAACAGGCATGCTGTTTCCATACACTTGCCTTGCAGCCAGCACTGCCTCGCTCGGCTTGCTAAAGAAGCAGAGGTGATTGTTCTTCAGGAGAACAAAGCTGTTGAGGTTTATGCGGTGGGTCCAAATGCCGGCAATCTCTGCAGCCCTGTTGTCAAAGAGATTGAAGCCAGGCATTGTTTTTCTTGTAAGGGCAATCGTAATTTTCCTCCCAGCAATTTTCTGTGCTTCTTTACAGGCAGAAACAACAGCGCTCATCCTTGAAATTATATTCAAGGCTGTTCTTTCCACTTCCAGAATGCTTCTATTAGAGCCCTTCAGGACCATTACTGTGGTGCCTTTCCTAACGTGCGAGCCCTCCCCTGCCTTTGCAATTGCCTTCACTTTGCGGTAATGGAAAAGGAAATGGGCCTCCTCCAAGCCAGCTACAATGCATGATTCCTTTGCAATAATATTTGCCCTGCACCTCTTTGGCTTAAGCAGGTGGGAGGTGAGGTCTCCTCTCCCAAGGTCATCGTGCAGAATGGAAACAAGCTTTTCTTTCATAGCATGAGAAAGCATTTTTTCGCCCTTGCAAAAATTATTAACCTTAACTACTTAAACTTTTTCTTTTCGGTTTTGAACAGCCTTATTTATAAGTTTTTCCAGAGCAGTTAATAATAGGAGGTGGGAAATTAAATGCAAAAAATTGCATTGCTAGTGATTGCCTTATTGTTGCTCTCAGGGTTTGCAATGTCGGTTAGTGACGAAGACTCAGCATCTGCATCAGTAACAGTAAACCAATTTGTTTCTATTACCCTAACAGATTATGGCACATCAGGGCTAGACTTTCAGAGCCTTAACCCAGGAACAAACGATAACCCAGAAAAAGACCAAAATGCAGACAGCGGTGCTGTTGGGGTTGCCAACGATGCAATATCAAATGTGACAGTAAATCTCTATGTGAAGGGAGATAACTTTTGCACCGATTATCCAACATGCGCAGGCGACACAATTGCAGTGACCTATGTTGAATACAATGCAGCCAGCACAACTCCAGGAACAGGATTAACAGCTAGCTATGTCGATACAACAGTTGATTTAGCTCCAAGTGCATCCCAGGATTTGTGGTACTGGATTGACGTTCCATCAGGTCAAGCAGCTGGAAGCTACAGTAGTTCATTTGCCTTCAAAGGCGACACAGTATAAATGGGTGAATGGTAAATGAAAAAATTTCTTTTTCTTTTATTTATTTACTTATGGGTGTTAGGCAGTGCTTTTGCCCAAGAACCCTCCAAATATAATTTGGGTTCTGCCCAGGGAGCAGAGGATTTAACTGTTTCTCCCGGGGATGAAGTAATTGCAAGAATCTATTTCTACAATGTTTTTGGTAACAGGACTACACATATTGCTTTAGGGGTTGCCGAAGCGCCGGGCAATTGGAAAATTGAAATAATCCCAGGGTTAACAACTGAAACCTATGATGTTGCTGGCGTTTTGACTGATGTTGAAGAGAACTTGGCTGTTGAGCCTGATGAGATAGTTGATGAAGTGCCTGCTGAGGGAAGGGAAGGCTTTATATTTATCCCTGCCCCAAATATCGGGGGCTTTATTCCAGCAAAAGAGGTTTGGGTAATAATAAAGGTTCCATATGATGAAGAATTGGGAAAAACCTTTACTGTAAAAATTGATGCTGAAGCAAGCTGGCTTGGGCAGCTTGGAACAGTTGCTTTCAAGCAGGGGAGAACATTTGAGTATAACATTACCACAGTGGCGGAAGAGTTTTATGAGAGAAAAGTGGGTGCTGCGCCTCCTGAAAAAGAAAGAGGAATAACTGAAATAATACTTGAGGGGGTAAATGCCTTCATCGTGTTTGCAACCTCCCCCACGGGGGTTGCTATTGTGGCACTAGTGATAGTGGTTGCGGTTCTGTTATTCTTTAAAATTAGAAAGCCAAAGAAGCCCTTTGGATAGTTAATTTATTCACTAATTTTAGTTTATTTTTTAAACGGCAATGATTTTATTTAGGAACGCCTTTCTTTTTATGGAATGCCCGGAAAAATAGTTGTTTTTGCCTTCTTTGTTTGCTTTCTTGCTTTTGCTCACGCAGAAGAATTTTCTCTGCAGGCAACTGTAACAGTTAATCCTCCGCCAATTGGGTTGGATGTAAATGTTACTATTTTAACAAACGAGGTTGAACAAGGGGAAGACCTGTTATTTTTAGTTGAGTTATCAAAGAAGGCGTTGGGAGAAATTACTGTTGATTTGGAATATGAAA
>JAFCCK010000124.1 GCA_017610245.1 Candidatus Iainarchaeum sp. | reverse complement strand
GTTGAGCTCCTTCAAAAAGGTTCGAAATGCTGGCGAAGGCGTAATTTCGGCCATCTTATCAATCGCCTTTGTGAGTGAAAGGCCCAAACGATTCATAAATCGCTGTATCTTCTGACATTCCTTACTGAGCCTCGGATACTCTGGGTTGTTTGCTATGGTCTGAAACATGTATTGTGGCGGCGCCCCAGCTCGTGTTATGGTTGACATTGTAAGTATTGCTAATGGGAGATTTGCCTCTATGGTCTTCTTCTTTCTTCCGAGGTCAAAGTCTGGCCAGATGACCACAATAACTACTGCAACAATGGCGGCAATAAATGGTACAAAAAATAGGATTGGGTTCCTCATTACCAAATTAAAGATGAGAAAACTCGCAATGAATGATAATATGAATGTTAATGCGATTGCTGTGAGTGCAGAAGCAATGTACATTCCTTCAGGGTATGGGTAATCAATCATACCGAGCTTTTTCTTAAGCGTTGGATTCTCTATATTTTTTGTCACCTTATAAAAGGTTTTATCTGCCAGAGCGTGCAGTTTTCTTGACAAGAACCTTCTCAGCATTTCTATACGCCTCGATTCTATCGGTAAACTCCTTGTGGTCAAACACCTTTTCTTCGGCAAGCTTTTGCAAAAATTGAGCCCTCTTTCCTATGCGCTTCTCCAACTCTGCCAACGGAAGATCGTTTTCCTCGCTAATCTTCCTCAGCAATATGCTCCTGCCTGTGAGCGGGAACATTCCATGCAGGTCTTCTAAACGCACGCCACCAGCTTCAGCTGCAATGGATGATTTTGCAAGTATGTCAACATATTCAAGCCTCTGCTCCTTCATATTGTAACGCTGTATCTCTGCAACACATCGTATGCGCCTTTTTGTTCCTTCTTCGCCTGAAAAACCGAGGTTGATGATTATATCAACGGATTCTAGGAGCGAGGGGTAAAGGTTAATTGGCGGTGTTATAAGCCTGCTTACCACGTCAGTTACTGAGCGCGCATGCATTGTTGCTAAGCAACAGTGGCCTGACGCCATTCCCTGAAACAGAATGAATGTTTCTTTTCCACGAACCTCACCAACTATCAGATAATCAGGCCTCTGCCTGAACGATTCCTTTATAAGAGTCATCAAGTCCACTTCACCAAAGCGTTTGCCTGAAGAATCCGGCGGCCCGAAACCAGGCCTTGCCACCTGCGGCAGCCAGTTTTCATGTTTCAGGTTCAGTTCGCGAGTGTCCTCTATAGAAACGATTCGCTGCGATTGAGGAATAAACATCGCTATTGCATTCAGAAGGGTTGTTTTTCCACTTGCGGTAGGGCCTGTTATAAGTATCGATTTCTTGAATTCAAGCACAGTCCATAGGTATGCCATTATTCTTGCATCTGTTGTTTCATTTGCTATAAGCACCGCTGGCGACAATGGTTTTTCTGGAAAAAGCCTTATTGTAAAGCTTGGGCCTCTTGTGGAAACAGAGCTGGTTAAAACAGCATTTACACGAGAACCATCTGGTAGAACAGCATCAAGCAAAGGTGAAGCATAAGATACATAAGTTTTGGCAAGCTGCGCCATCTTTATTATAAAGTCCTCAAGCGATTCTGTTGTTGGGAATATTATATTTGTGGGCATATGCCCCTCTTTCTTGTGAATTACATACACTGGAACCCCAACCCCATCGCACTCAATGTCTTCAATCATATTATCGTGCATCAATGGCTCAAGTCTCTCTAAACCAAGCAGGTCTCTTGAGAGGTAATACATCAGCTTGTGCCTTCCCTGCCTTGTAAATGTATAGCCACGCTTTCTTATGATCTCTTCCACCTTTGCAAACATCTTCTCCTTTGTCAGCTCTTCTATAGTAAGTACCTCAATGAGCTCTGCTTTTATGAGCTCTATCTTCTTCAATTCATCTCCCGTTAAATCAGGCTCTATTACATAATAAACCTTCTTACCGGTTTTCTCCTTCACAATCTTTGCGTATGCATAGCCAGGAATGAGTGTTATAAGCCCCGAGGCTTTTATCAGAGGTTCCGCTTTCTCGCCCTCTGCAAAGAGCCTCTCTTTAAGTGCAACAATATTTTCCTTCTTTATTCTTTCAAACATTTTTTTCTCTGCAAGCTCTCGCTTTGTCTGTTTCTCTGCAAGCCCCGCATCTGTTGCAAATACCGGAACATAGAAGCGCTCCTCAAGTTCTTCTCCAGCAGGTGCCGATGGACTGAACATGCTTTTTATTTTGTTTATATTCTCAATTATTTTTCCAATTCCTGTTATTTTAGCAGGAGCTTTTTCTTTTCTTTCAGGGGCAGCTTTCCCAGATTTTATAAAGACACTTTTCAAAACAGCCTTCCATGTCTTGCCACCGCGAACAGGTTTTGGTTTCTCTTCAGCTTTTATAATTGCTTTCTTTAAACTCTCTATAGGCGAGCCCTTTTCTTCAAGCTCAAGGTATTCACCCTCTAAACCGAGGGCTTTTTTTGCTCTGCTAAGGATATTGTAGGCTTCAACAAATGCTTTGGCTGCTTCACGGTCAATAACCTTTTTGTTACCAAAGCCCCTCTTTTTTGCAACGAGCATGAGATGCTCGTAAGCGCCCCTGCTTATACTCCCTTCAGCATAGCTTGCCTTCACTTCCTTCGCATAGTCTTTTCTGCTCAAATCACCTTTCCTTAGCCTTTCCAGAAGCAAGAGCTCCTCCAGCTTTTCCTTGAGGTCTGATATTTCGAGCTCCACCTCTGCAAGCTTTTCAAGATGCTCAAACATTCTTACCAGGCCTCACAAGCTCCCTTATTTCACCAACCCCTTTCTTCACTCTTTCATTGTAGGCATTCTTTACAGACTCTAAGCGTTTCGAAAGCTCTTTGATACGCTTCTTTATATCATTCTCAATATCTACAAGCTTTTTATCCAATTCTTCCATCTCTTTTGTAATTTGCCTATCTTCCTTATGATTAAGTGTTATTTCAATGAGTGCAGACTCAAGCTCCCTTCTTCTATTATCCGCTTTTCTGGCCTCATCTATACTGCGAAGCACATTTTCACAGCTCAGTATTAGCTTGTCCAGAGCTTGATTAAGGTCTGCAGTCATTCCAGGTCACTTATATATATTCTCACAAAATCAAATCCTGATTCAAGTACAAAGTTTATTTTGTAATGATACGTTGCTCCATATACATCCGCTATGATA
>JAFCCK010000123.1 GCA_017610245.1 Candidatus Iainarchaeum sp. | reverse complement strand
AACAGCAAGTTTCCCTTCCTTTGTTTTAGCCTTTCTCAAAAACTTGATTAACTCAACCACTTCCTCTTTATCCAAAATGCTGTAATAGAAGAGGGCATTTGGATGCAATGGCAAGCCATACCTTTCGCTTAATTCTATTGCCCTTTCAATGCTCACCTCCCAATGCTTCTCCAAGTCCTTCTCCAGTTCCTTTTCATCAATCGGCAGCTTTTTCAATTCGTCCAAGCATTCGAGCTTCCACCATTCCGAACAATAGCCAACTGGCACCAATGGATGCGCACTGTACCTAAAATCGCCAAAGCTTACAAGCAAATCTCCCAGGAAAAGAATCTTTTCAACCCTTCTCTTAACCTCCTCAGCCTCCTCCAGTGAATCCACTTTCACAACGCTTCCATTGAATAGCCTTACGATTGGACCCTCGATTCCATCAACTGGGCAGATTCCAGCTGCTTTTCCAGGCCTTTCAACCTTAATCTGTGTTCCCACCGCAACAAACCCATTGAGAAGATACATTGTTGCAGGATGCATTCCCTTCCCCATTATGCCCGTATTCCTCGCCCTGCCGTACCTTAGCCTAAAGCCCCCTTCGCGCAGCGGATAGCTGAATATTGGTCTGCCCGCAGCAGCACCCTCCAAATACTTCCAGTTTGCGTTCAGCTCTGCTGCCCCGCCATCAGCTTTCTCTACCTTTATCACATCCTCGAGCCAGCTCCAGTCAAGGCCAAGCATTTTGCTGAAATTCATTATCTTTGGGGCCTTCATGGCAATGCCCTCGCTTATCACCAAGCACATTCCACCCCTTACTCTATTACTTGGAATCCTTTCAAGGTTTCGATGCACACTTACCTCTCTCTCCTCTGTTGGTTCGCCGTTGATACAGATAGGGCAGCCCTTTATAATCCTTCTAACCTCGTCGTCGCTTAGCTTGTATTGCCTTGAGACAATCTCCTCATATATCTGGCACTCCTCAACATACCTCTCCACCTCATCCTCTGTCGGCTTGTATTTGTCCAGTCCAAGCAATTGCCTTGCATAATCCCCAAGAATCAGCGGCAATACAGCTGAGGTGCCGCCAGCAGCCCTAATAGGCCCTGCGTAATATATGTCCACATACCTGCTCCCATCAAGGTTCTCGCTTATAAGCACCTGTGGCACGCCATCCAAGGGCGCTACCACCACCCCCTCAGTATTTAACACGAGAGCAGTTTTGATTGCCTGCTCAACCCTCTTTGCCGGGTCAGCTATTTTGCACCATTTCTGCTCAATGATTTCCCGGAATAGTTTGAAGATTACCCTCATTCTGTCTTTGTTTGCTGTACGCATTTCCTCCCTGAACCGCTTTGCTATTCCTTTTGGCCCAATAATTGTTTCTGTTCTATCAGCAAGGTCAGCCACAGGTACTGTTTCCACTACCTCGCCTACATCAAGCCCCTTATGCTTTGCCTTAGAGGCAATCTCAAACTGTTTCTCTGTTTTTTTAGCTAGTTTTTCGTAGTATTGCTGTACGGCTTCCTCCGCCTTCAGCATTATTTCAACAGGCATTACTAGGCACCCCTTTCCATAAAGGCTGTTTCATTTATTTTTCTCGACTGAAGGTTTACTATTGGAACAATGCCCGGAGTGGGGATATGCCCCAGCTTTATCTGGTAGTTTGTCCTGCTCTGCCATGTTCCATTGTGTATTACAGTAGTACCCCTATAGCTTCCATAGCTGTTGTGATGCATGTCTCCCAAAAAGAAAAGGTCAGGCTCTTCCTTTATCACCATAAAATCCTTTCGCTCTGGCACATAGGGCTGCTTTAGGCCATAAGCAGGCATCAAGTCCCTCTTTCGCAGCAATTCTATCGTTGCCTTTTCCGGGTGTGCTGCATCTAAAAACGATACACTCGAAATAAGATCGTGCAAGCTGCCCCCATGATAGAGCAATACCTTCAGCCCTTCAACATCAAGCCAGCTGGGCGAACCCACAAAATGCACATTCCCCATGCCATACAACTCTTTCACGAACTCTTTTGGGATAGCTGGTTGCGGGTCAGCCCACCTCACAGCATCGTGTTGCCCTGGGCAAATAACCACTTCAATGTATTCCGGAATTTCCATAATGAGCTTTGAGAATTCCTCATACTGCTCCCTAATATCCCTTATGTTCAATTCATCAAACTGTTTAGGATAGATGCCAATACCATCAACATTGTCTCCAACAATCATCAGGTATTTTATGCTGCCTGCCTTTTCCCTCTCCTTTCTAGAGCCAATCCTGCAGTTAATCCAATCGAGAAAGTGGTAGAATTCTTTCTCCAAGAAGAGCTTACTTCCCACATGCATATCGCTAATGCTTGCAATGCTCACCCCTTTCTCAATCCCCCTTGGTTGCCTCATCGGCAAATCTGGCCACAGAATCTCGCGAGCAATCACAAGCTGTTCAGCAAATTTCACACCCTTTACTCCAAGCACATCATCTGGCATTATTCTTTCAGCAAGTTGTGTCATGTGCTCGTCATCCTTCAAAGCCAAGACAATGCATTTGTCTTCCAAATCCTCCAGCTGAAAGGCAATGTGCCCATTCTTTGTAACCCACTTCCTGTAAACCATTCCAATTAGGTCAACACCCTCGTTCTTTGCAACGCCCTTTACCCTTTTTATGGGCTTTGGTCTAAGCGTATGCCTTTTACGAAGCATTTCTGAGAGCAATCCGAACTTATTTCTAAAGTAGTTCAGGAAATCAGATACAGTGCCCTCGCTACAGCTCTGGTCTGTTACATCATACTCCTTCAAAATGTCGATCTCTGGGCTTAACTCTTTCGCTCTTGGAACAAAGGCTTTTCCCCCAACAACTTTCAGCTTTACGCCGCTCTTTGGCTTTTCTTCCAGCGCAGCGCTCTTCTTCTCAACCGCTTCCTTTGTTACAATGAAAACGTTTTCCTTTTCCAGAGCATCCAACACTTTCTTGAAATCGCTTGCATTTCTAAGCGCTTCAAGCGCTTTTCCCTGCAGCAGTATGTTCTTTTTGCTAGCGTAATCGATTATTTCTTTCTCAATTGTCTTTGTTATCCCCAAACTAGAATCACTTCATTTTCTCCTTTATTGCCTCCAGTTTAGAGATGATTTCCCAAATGTCAGTGCGGGTATGATAGGGCATATTGATATCATTGCTGACATCATCAAGCAGATAAATG
>JAFCCK010000122.1 GCA_017610245.1 Candidatus Iainarchaeum sp. | reverse complement strand
CTGTTCATGCAGAATATTCTTTGGGTTGCTCTGCTTTTGCTGTTTATTGCCCTCGCCTGGAAATACGAATTCATTCTAACCCTTAAGGACTATGAGAGGGCAGTAATAATGCGCTTTGGAAAGGTTAAGAGGGTGGGGGGCCCAGGCTGGTGCATTGTCATCCCATTGATAGAGCACTCCACCATTGTCGATTTGCGCACACAAACGGTTGATGTTCCCAAGCAGGACGTAATAACAAAGGGAAATATCGAATTGAAGATTGATGCCGTTATCTATATGCGGATAAAGAAGGACAGCCAAAGTGTAATAAACAGCGTGGTGGAAGTAGAGGACTATAAGGAAGCGATAAAACTTTATATCATTTCCGCGCTCAGGGATGTCATTGGAAGCATGGAGCTGTCTGATGTTATTGCAAACATGGAGGCGATGGAAGCAAGGCTCAAACAGGAAGCTACAAAGATTTCCCAGGGCTGGGGAGTAGAGATTGTGAGCGTTGACATAAAGGATGTTGATATACCGCAAACAGTGCTTGAAGCGATGCATGAGGAAAAGGCAGCAATACAGAAAAAGCTCGCAAGGAAGGAAGGCGCGGAAGCGCACATGGCAGAGATTGATGCTGTAAGGAAGGCGGCAGAGAATTTGAGCGATAAGGCGCTTGCCTATTATTATGTTAGGGCATTGGAGAAGCTCGGAGCGGGCAAAAGCACCAAGTTCATTTTTCCAATGGAACTGAGCAAGCTGGCTGAAGCCATAGGCGGCAGAGTTGCGGGAAAGCCCCAAACAGACGTAGAGGGATTATTCAGGAAGTATGCGCCTGCAATAACAAAGGTTCTAAGCAAAAGCGAGAAGCAGGCAATAGCAAAGAAGGCAAAGAAAAAGAAGCGATAGCTGCCCACCTTCTGTCGAATTTTTATTAACTATTGGGGCTAAATTATGCAAGATGCGCAGTCTTGGTAACCTAGTCGTTGCCTAAAGCGCTTCAACTATTACCCACGCTTCAACCATTGCCCCAATGCCAAGCAGCGCCAATGCTAGTGCCAGTGTTATAATCGCATCCTTTGCTATAACGCTGAACTCATGTGTGCGATGCTTCTCCTTGATTATTGCAACGCCAATAATACCGCCGGCAATTGCTCCAAAGAAATAGCCAATTGCCTCTGGCAGCCCATGAGGCAGTAGGCCGAGACCATTGTAAATACCCACCGCAAATGCCTGCAGGAAATTACCGCTTACAGCCATTGCCTGCAGTATGTCCCTTCCAATAACAACCCCTATGACAGAGGCGTTCCACCCAATCAAGAAAATAGCCCCGGCTCCATATATGAATGAAAATAGCACAGCCAACAGCAACACAAAGCTGTTGTTGTAAAAAATCAGGTTAAACCAGCATCCTGCATCTTTTCCGCAGGCACTCTGCCGTATTGTTACATCCCCCGTCATTCTGCTCTTAAGCTTCTCTATTCCAGCCAATGTTTTCTCCTGCTCTTCAAAAACTTTTTCCCTCATCTCTATTGGCAGCACAGCATACCAGAACGCGTAGCTTAAAATCAGTCCAATAAAAAACCAGGCGTAAATCTTCACAACAGTTAAATGCCTTTCAATGAAGTTTGGGGTCCAGCTGTCAGACTCAGCCTCAATCGCCTCCTCTTTTACGAAAATGCCGTGCATGATTGGCACCAAGGCGATTGTTACAAATGCAATGCCAAGAATGCTGCTGCTTCCTGGAAATGTAAGGTATGCTATCCACAGCCCGGCTGAGCTAAATAATACAGCGAGAAAAAGCATTACAAGGGGGTGCTTCATCAGCTCTTTGCTTGAAACAACTGCTTCCAGAACCATTGCAACACCTTGGTTTAAATAACTTAGTGTTAGTAGAATATATAAAAGGAAATATAAAAACAAACTGTTTTTATTGGTGGTTTTTTGGTAGATAAAAACGTTTTGCCGGGAGACTTTCTTAGCACAGAAGAGGAGTTCGAGCCTGGCAGCAATACCTTTGCTGAAAACGGCTCGATTTTTTCCAATTCTGTTGGCAAGGCTGTTAAAGACAGCAAGCAAAAAACCATTTTGGTTAAAAAGCCAAAGGACATTTCTGTTGCAGATGTGGGAGATATTGTTTATGGCGAGGTAATGCTTGTGAAAGATAACTCTGTCCAACTAAGCATTTTCACAGAGCCCAGCGAGGGCAACAGAAAGGTTTTGTCTCGTACAATTGCTTCACTACCCATCAGGCTTGTAAGCAAGGATTATGTGAAAAACATGAGGGATATGTTCAAAATAGGAGATTTGGTTAAAGCTAAGATAGTCTCAGTTAAACCCTATGGAATCGATGTTAGAACCAACGAAATGGAATTGGGTGTTATAAGGGCTTTTTGCTCTTGCTGCAGACAGCCTTTGCATTTGTTTGGCAGGCAGCTTAAGTGCTTGAGATGTGGAAAAGGGGAGCAAAGAAAAGTATCACAGGATTATGCGCTTAAATGATTTTTATTGGAGGGATTTATTTGGAGATAGAAGTCAAGACAAACGACAAGAACGAGCTTGAATTTGTTTTGCACGGGGAAAGGCATACTTTCACCAATCTTTTGAGGTCAGCACTGCTAAAGGACAGTAAGGTGAAATTTACAGCTTACAGATTACATCACCCCTTTGACAAAGATGCCATATTCATCATCAAAACTGATGGAAAGGCGCCGAAAAAAGCATTGGCTGATGCCCTCAAAAGAATTGAATCAGAATTAAGTGATTTTGAAAAAGAAATTAAAAAGTCTTTGAAATAGTTTTTTAGGTCTTTTTTTGTGAAAAGCAGCATTAGGATTCTGGCTGTTGACGACGGCTTCTTCAAGCCGCGCTCGAATGGGAAAACTGTTTTAATAGGCGTTGTTTTTCGCCTAGATGGAAGAATAGAGGGCATTCTGAGCAAAGAGGTAAAGATAGATGGCCTAGACTCAACAGTCAAAATAATCGACATGTGCAATAAAAGCAAGTTCAAGGACCAAATTCAATGCATTTTGCTTGATGGCATAAACTTCGCAGGCTTCAACATAGTGGATGTTGAAAAACTGCACAAAAAAACAAAGAAACCAATAATAAATGTTTTCAGGAAAATGCCCAGGATGCAGCTCATTGAAAGAGCATTGGGAAAGTTCAGGGACAGAAAGAAAAGAATGAGGCTGATAGGGAGG
>JAFCCK010000121.1 GCA_017610245.1 Candidatus Iainarchaeum sp. | reverse complement strand
CAAGGTTCCAGGCAGACAAGGATTTTGTGATGAAGGATAAGGAGCCTGGGAGTAGTTTGGACCCAAGTGCGGAGCCAGGCACAAAAATGACCACAAAGTGCGGATTTGACTGCACTGTCCCGTTGGAAGTAAAGGGAAAGAGCTTTGGAAAGGCAGAGTTTCCAAAGGCTGATTTGAAAAAGTATTTGGAGTAGAAGCCATGAACTACAAAGAATGGCAGCCAGTTCTATTTGAAGAACTCAAGAAGCATATGGCAAGTGTTCCAGACAAAAGTCCAGCGCATGACATTGACCATATTTTACGGGTTTGGAAAAAGTGTGAAATACTTGGAAAACAACTGAAGGTAGATATGGAAGTGTTGATAGCGGCGGTTTTTTTGCACGATTTGGGAAGGCATTTTGGGCAGGAGAAGCATGGTGAATTGAGTGCGGAAAAAGCTGCACCTATTCTAGAGAAAATAAAGTTTCCAGAAGAGAAAAGGGAGGCCGTACTAAAGGTAATCAGGTTTCATGAGTACTTTGTTCCGAAGGAAAAGCGCGATTCTGTGGAGGCAAAAGTATTGTCTGATGTGGACAGGGTTGATGCCTTAGGATATGTAGGCATAATGCGACACTTACTATTCTACTATGCAAGAGGAACGAGCATTGAAGAAATCATTAGTATAATTAAGAAAAGATGGGACTCGATTGAATTAAAGGAAAGCAGGGAAGTGGGAAGAAAAGACTACGAAGTAATAATGGATTATTTTGAAAATCTTGAAAAAGAAATTTCGGGATAAGGAAAGGGAGTTAAAAACAAGAAACGTAATTTATGTGGGGAAGAAAAATGGAGCTAACGCAAGAAGAAAAAGAAATGCTTTCCGGAAAACAAGGGAAGGCTGTGGGGAAGAGCATGGAAATCCTTACTGCGCTGGGAGAGATGTTTGGTGCAGAGAAGCTTATTGATGTGAAAAGTGTACAGATTGCTGGCGTCAGTTATCATAATCTGGAAGAGGCTGGATTGGAGTTCCTTGAGAAGATGGCAAAAGATGGGAAAGTGAAGGTGTTCACGACGCTGAATCCAGCAGGAATGGATTTGGAGGAGTGGAAAAAGCTGGGGATTAGTGAGGATTTTGCAGAGAAGCAGCTGAAGGTGATTGATGCCTTTGCAAAGATGGGTGTGAAGACAACATGTACATGCACGCCATATCTTATTGGGAACAGGCCTGCGCAGGGCGACCATATTGCCTGGAGTGAGTCAAGCGCTGTATGCTTTGCAAACTCTGTGGTGGGAGCATATACTAATAGAGAAGGCGGGCCAAGCGCGATTGCGTCTGCCCTTACAGGGAAAACGCCTGAATTTGGAATGCACTTGGATGAAAACAGGCAGGCGGCAGTGGAAGTGAAAGTTTCGGCAAATATTGAGAGCTTTACAGATTGGGGCGCACTGGGGCATGCAATTGGGGAGAAGGCAGGAAAGAAGATTCCACTCATTACAGGGATTGTAAAGGAGAATGCTGACGAGGACAAGCTGAAGATATTCTCTGCCTCGATTGCAACATATGCAGGGCTTGCATTGTACCACATTGGCGGGGTTACGCCAAATGAGACAGCAATGCCAAGTGAGAGTGTTGAGGTAACGCAGCAGGATATTGAAAACTCCAAGAAGTTTTTGAATGATGCCGAGAGTGTGGATATTGTTGCAGTTGGCTGTCCACACTGCTCAATGAATGAGCTGAAGAAAATTGCTGAACTGCTGGAAGGAAAGAAAGTAAACAAGGAGTTCTGGATCTGCGTTTCAAGGGAAGTGGCGAATGAGGCAAAGAAACAGGGGCTTGTTGAAAAGATTGAGGCTAGTGGAGCAAAGATCGCCAGGGATACCTGCATGGCTGTTGCTCCCTTGAAGGGAAGGTTTAAGGGGCTTGCAACAAACAGCGCAAAGGCTGTTTTCTATGGCCGGGGCAAGAATGACTTCAAGACAATTTTCTGTGATTTGGAAGAATGCGTTGAAAAGGCGGTGGAGTGAATGGAGCTGAAGGGAAGAAAGATTTTTGGTGGAAAGACAGGGGGGGAGGCCCTTGTAACAAAGGACGGGATTTCATTCTATGGTGGCATTGACCCTGAGACAGGGAATGTGGTGGAGAAAGGGCATGAATTGGAAGGGCAGAGTGTTGCAGGAAAGGTACTTGTTTTTCCAGAGGGGAAGGGCTCAACAGTCGGGAGCTATGTAATGTACAACCTCAAGAAGCGGGGAAAGGCCCCAGCAGCAATCATAAATGCCGAGTGTGAAACAATTGTTGCTGTTGGCTGCATTATCTCAGAGATTCCCTGCGTGGACAAGGTAGATATAACACAGCTCAAAACAGGAATGAAAGTGGAAGTTGATGCTGATAACGGGACTGTGAAAGCAGAGTGAATGAAAGTGGCTAGTTTGTATATAATGAAATTGGGCGGCTCGGTAATTACCGCTAAAGAAGAGAACGAGTTCAAAGTGAAAGAAGAAACCGTTGCAAGAATTGCTGCTGAGATAAAGAAGGCGATGGATGAAAAAGGCTTTTCTCTGATTCTGGTGCATGGGGCAGGGCCGTTTGGGCACACAAATGTAATAGAGTATGACATTAATGATGGGATTTTTACTGACAGGCATAAAGAGGGTTTGGAGAAGACAATTAAGGACTGCAATTTCTTGGATAGTGTAGTTGTTGGGAAAATGAAGGAAGCGGGAATTGGAGCAATTGGCTTTGACCCAAATAAACTGGTTGTACAGGAAGAGGGGAAAATTGTTGAATTTGATACTGTAGAAATTGAGAGAGCATTGGGTCAGGACAAGGTTCCGGTGCTTTATGGGCAGATGGTTCCTGACAGGAAATTGAATGCAAGCGTGATGAGCGGTGATGCTGCAATTGCGTTCCTTGCTAAAAAATTTGGGGCAGAGAGGGTGCTGCTTGGAACAGATGTTGCCGGCATTTATACAGCAGACCCAAAAAGCAATTCAGATGTAGAGAGAATTGAATTGATTGATAAAGGCAATTTTGATGAATTACTGGAAAAGGTTGGGGAAGCATCAACAGTTGATGTGACGCAAGGGATGAGGGGAAAGCTGTTGAAGCTCAAGGAGCAGCTGCAAGGAATAGATGCATTCATTTTTGATGCGAACCAGGAAGGAAGCGTTTACAAAGCGCTTGTTGGGGAAAAGGTTGAAGGAACGGAAATAAGGCTCTGATTTATGCCAGAAGAACTATTTGAAATAATAGGCAATGATGGGGAAGTTATTGGGCAGAAACCTCGC
>JAFCCK010000120.1 GCA_017610245.1 Candidatus Iainarchaeum sp. | reverse complement strand
CAAACTTGAGGCAGTCTGAATCGAGCTTCTTGTTGTAATCAATTATTACCTTGCTTATTGTCTTGGTCGGGAATTGTCCAGCAACAGAGCCCTTCACAATAAGCTCCAATTCACCATGCAGGCTCTTGTCACCCTCAACATCAACCTCCACATGCACAGTCGCCCTCCCTTCCTGCCTTGCGTTCAATGACGGCGGCAAATCAGCAGTTACATAGAACTCCCCTGGGAAATCCTCAGGCTTTACAAGTTCGTATGAAATGTTGCTGATGCTCAATTCCGACAGATTTTTAAGGGAGGTAGAGGAACTCCCCTGCCTTTGCTCCTTCTCAATTCTGATTTTTATCTCAGGCTTCAGCTCAAGCAAACCATCCTGCGCAATGATTATTTCCAGTTCTGCCGGAGCATAATCCTTTGCACTCGCCTCAAGTACATAAAGCCCCGGGTCAAAGCTGTTCTTGAACAAATAGTCGCCATTTGCGCCCTTTCCAATGCGCCCATTGCCAATCATTGATTCAACAATCATTCCTGTGCTATCAAGGAGGTGCAGCGTAGCATTTCCCACTGCTGCACTTGTTTCTTTATCCTTCACATTTACTGTGAAGTCCTTTCCCACTGAAATTTCAGCAGGGGTAACTCTGAGCGTAAGCTCCCTCGCCTTGCTGATTTTGAACCTGAAGTCCTCATTTATAACAATGCTGCCAGCAATTGCCTGCGTATTAATGAAAGTGTCGCCTTGCTCAACTGTCCTGAAATAAACCCTTACCCTCCTCTGCTGCCCAGCAAGAATGTTTATGCTTGAGATTGTAATGGCTGTTTCAGTCCTTTCACTTTCATCAAATCCATAGGGGTTTGTTTCAAGCCCCGACTCAATGCCCCCTACCGGCAAATCCTGCAGATAGCCCTGGGACAGGTCAGTGTCAGCAGGTAGCTTTTCCTCAATCTCCCTTTCCGGCGGAAGCCCTTCAAAGGAATCAATGTCATAGCCTGTGAAGTAGAGTAAGGGGGAGATTTTGCTCGTATCCAGCTTCAATGTTGTGACAAGCTGGGAGCGGGCCCTCAAATCTATTTCCAAAGCGTACACCTTCCCAGTAATGGGCTTGAATTCCTCTGGCTCGATGTACAATCCATCAGAATCCATAAAGCGGTATGCAGTGCATAGCTGCTCAGCACATGTCACCCCTGACTCAAACACGGAAATGCTATCCACAAATGTTTCAGCATAAAGCGGAGTTTTGTTCTCAGAGAACAATGCTTCTCCCAGTTCCGTATCTACTGGAGAGCGGTAATAGCTCCCAGCAACAACGCTCCACGCTCTGTAATGCAGCTCCACTTCCTTTTCCAGCATTGTTGTTTCCGCTTTTACCTTTACCTTTGCTATTACAGTTTCAGCGGGATTGTCAAAATACAATTCAAGCCACTTATTCATTTCTCCTGCCTTGCCCTTGTTCTGTTTGTCCGCGCTCTCGTTTCCAGGGGGAGGCAGTGGCTGGTAGCTTTTACCAAAAAGGTAATCTGATGCAACAGCATCAAAGCCTATAATTCCTATTTCCTGTGAATCAACAAATGCAACGCTGTCTTCTCCAATGCGAACATGCAGCCCACCCTTTGCTACGCCCCCAGGGAAATTCAGCGCAAAGCGCAGCCAGTAGTATTCTCCCTTTGCTATCCCCTGTACGGGTTCATCGCTGCTGTTGTAAATGCCTTCAAAAGAAACGCTGGGTGCAAGTCCAAGAGCAGCCTCCCCAAGCCTGAGTGTGGCTTCTCCCTTGTCCTTTACATTAACCTGCTCGCTATAAGTCCTCCCATCAGATGTTTCAATTTCTACATTCACTCTTTCATTGCCTTCAGCATCAAAGAAAACACTTCCCTCCAACAAATCCCCCTCAAACAGTAAATCACCATTCAGCGCCCTTATTGTAACAGTTCCTTCAGCAGGCATTCCATCCTCACCCAGCACAATCAGTTCAACAACACTAACAGCCCTCTGCAGCTGTATCCTCACCTCATTAAGCGCGCCGCTCTCAATCTCCTTCTCCCCCCATCCTTCCTCCAAATTCTTTTTTCCCTGTACCGCAACTGTTATATCAACAGGCACTTTTACGCTTGCGTATCCGCCAGTGTCTGTTTTTAATGAGGGGATTCCAAGCGGGAGCAGCTGCTCGCCCTGCTTCTCCCAGAAGAACAAATCAGCATTGTTGGCCGCCCCCAGGAAAGAATCAACAACATAGATTGCAAGGTAAACGCTGTTCAATGCATCAGATGCTGCAAGAGTTAATGCAATAGTTTCTACTTCAGCAACATTCACCTGCTTTCTTGTAGGAAGATAGCCATCGCGCCAGGCAGTCACATAAAAGGTTTCGCCGCCAAGGTCAGTGAAATCAACGGAACCACCAAACCCAGTTGTAGCGGAATCAATCAAATTGTTTTCAAGGTCAAAGAGCTGCACCTCCACATTTCCAAGAGGGACTGCCCCTTCAGCATAAGTTATCACAGTTAACTTTTCCCCGCCTCTTCTCAGCACAACTGTCCAAAGCTCCTCATCCTGCCTCGCTGTTCTGCTTTCCAGCTCAACGAGTGAATCATACCTCAAATAGCCAGACTTTTGAACAGTAAGCCTAATGCTTGTTCCCTTTGGTATTTCCGCATAATATTCCCCGCTTTCTGCAACGTCTTGGAACAAAATGCTGTCATTTGTTTTGTCCCTTATAGTGATTTCCGCGCCCTGCACAAGCTCCCCAAACTCATCCTTTACAGAAATCAGCAGCTTGCTTATCCCCTGCAGGGAGATGCTTTTCGGGCTTAATGAAACAGTCTTATTTTCACCCTCAATAAAGGAAAGATTTTCTGTTAATGGCTCGTATGCTTCTGCCTCAATGCCTACACTTATTTGAATGCCCTCTGGAATCCCGATTAAGGATGCAACCCCGCTTGCATCGCTGTAGGCATCTATCGAAAGGTCTTTCCACCTTGCAATAATGTGCGCGTCAGCAATTCCATCCCCGCTGCTTTCATCCGCGATGGTGAGAGAAGCGGTGATATTTTTGATTATCTGCGTCAGCTGCAGTATTGCCACATTGTTCTCCTTTTTCACCTGCAGCGTGTAGGTGTCGGGCTCATAGCCCTCCTTTTCTCCAACCAGCTCCAGAGTTGTTCCAACAGCAATTCCCTGCAATTCAATTGTGCCGCCATCTCCAACAACCCTTGTTTTCAGTTCCCTGCCAGCAGAATCCTTTACAGTAATCTTTACCCCGCTTATCGACTCATGGAACTGGTTCTCAAGGTTGAAGGAAATAGTAGGGTTTATTGCCGTTCCAACAGAAACAAAGGCAGCAATACCAACAACGA
>JAFCCK010000003.1:16546-22819 GCA_017610245.1 Candidatus Iainarchaeum sp. | reverse complement strand
AAGAGGTGCATGAAAAGTATAAGAGGCTTGGTGATTTGGGCCTTGTTGCAGAGCAAATTCTGCAAAAAAAGAAGCAGAGGAGCCTTTTCTCCTCCCCCTTAACTGTTGAAAAGGTTTTCAAGAACATGCTTAAGATTGCAGGAGTGGGGGGCAAGGGAAGCCAGGACTTGAAGATAAAACTGTTGGCAGAGCTGCTGAACAATGCAACGCCCTTGGAAGCGCGCTATATTATAAGAATCCCGCTTGGGCATTTGCGCTTGGGAATTGGCGACCCTACAATAATGGATGCTTTTGCAATTAATTTGCTGGGGGAGGCGAAAAAGAACAAGAAACTGGTTAAGGAAATAAAGGCGGGCTTGCGGGAGAAGAAGCCTGAGAAAAGGAAAGAAGAGTTTGAAAGGAAGCTCAGGATGAAAGTGAGGGAAATTATTGAGGATAAGTACAATGTGCATAGTGATTTGGGGAGCATAGCGGAAAAGCTGAGAAAGCACGGCTTGAAGGGGCTGCGGGAAATAAGTATTCAGCCTGGCGTTCCAATAAGACCGAGCTTGGCTGAGAGGCTGCCAACAGCGAAAGAAATAATTGGAAAGATAGGGCAATGTGCAGTGGAAGCAAAATACGATGGCTTTAGGCTGGCTGTGCACAAGGATGGGAGCAAGGTAACGATTTTCAGCAGGAGGCAGGAGAATGTTACCCCAATGTTTCCGGAGATTGCTGAAGCGGTGAAAAAGCAGATAAAGGCAAAGGAGGCAATCTTTGAGGGCGAAGCACTTGCATTCAACGAGCAAACCGGCGAATACTACCCATTCCAAGTAACAATCCAGAGAAAGAGAAAGTATGGCATAAAAAAGATGGCTGAAGATTTTCCCTTAACACTGTTCGCTTTTGATGCGCTGTATGTAAATAGGAAGAGCCTGATGCACCTGCCTTTCAAGGAAAGGAGGGAACGCTTACGGCAATTGATTGGGAGGGGCAAAACAATTGTGCTAACAGATGCTATTGTGACCGCTGATGCAAAGGAGATGGAAAAGTATTTCAATGAGAATGTGGAAAAGGGCCTAGAGGGAATCATTGCAAAAGACCTTAGTGCACCATATACAGCAGGGGCGAGAAAGTTTGCATGGATAAAATTGAAGAGAAGCTACAAGGGGGAACTGAGTGATACAATTGACACTGTTATAGTTGGGTATTTTAAAGGGCGCGGGCATCGCACAAAGTTTGGGCTGGGGGCATTGCTTACAGCTGTTTATGATAAAAAAGATGATGTATTCAGGTCAATTGCAAAAATTGGCACTGGAATGACTGAAGAGAAAATGGTTGAGCTGAAGAAAATGCTTTCAAAAATCAAGGTAAAGGAAAAGCCCTCCAGAGTTGACTCTGAGCTGGAAGCGGATGTTTGGGTTGAGCCCAAGTATGTGGTTGAAGTTATTGCAGATGAGATAACGAAGAGTCCAATACACACCGCAGCAAAGGAAAAGGGAAAAGAGGGTTTAGCATTAAGGTTTCCAAGAATGCTCAAGCTTAGGAGCGATAAAAGTCCAAAAGAGGCAACAACTGTCAGGGAAATAGTGAAAATGTACAAGGCACAGAAGCACGTGAGGCTTGGAAAATAACAGCCGTATCGTGAACCTCAGAGCAAGGAAGAACTCAAGAAATACTATAACTTACGGTGGCGAATTCTGAAAGATATTTAAATCGCTTTTCAACAAATTGCTCTATTTCAGGAATTCTTTTATACTACTTTTTTCCTTATAGATTGCATGGGTTTCAAACACATTGCACTGTCTTTCAAAAGCACGCTGCTTGTGCTGGTTGCATTCGCTGCGGTGCTATTTATCAGGCTTGTGTGGATGGAGTGGAGTGGGCAGTTCACGCTGCCCTTCCTAAGGACAGGCAGGATAGAGGAACTAATCTTTTTGTTTTTGGTGGGAGGGGCTATTGCGATTGTTTTTACAAAGTTGCTGCAGCTGGAGTTCAGGGCAGAGACAAAGCCGCGGCCAAGGCCTAGGGCAATTATTAGGAGGAGAAGGTAAATGGGGGGTCCTTTCAAGCTGCTGGTGTATGCTGTTGCGGCCATGGCTATAATTGCTCTCTTTTTTACATACATTCTCCCCCTCTTTTTTCAGTCAGGCAATCCAACTGCAGTATTGAACAATAATCTTAGCGTAGCGGAAACAACGCTTGGGAAAAGTGTTACTGGAGCAATATTATTCGATGAGATGTCTTTTTCCGGAGCAACATTTGATGCGGATAATAGGAGTGTTGCGTTTGAGTGCAATAGTGCTGCGATATGCTGCAATTTGAGAGAAAGGGGAGAAGAATGCACGCAAAAAATCGAATGGGATGAAAGAAGGATTAAAATCAAAGAGCCAATGGAGATTGAAACAACTGTGAGGTGCAGCTATGAGCACACCCTCTTTGTGTGCAAAATCTATTTTGGAAAAAAGCCAGCACAGATAGTTATAGCGGATGCGAGCATAAAAGAAATGGTTGATTTGGATGAGGAGAAAGCAGAATTGAGTCTAACGGTGGAAAACAGTGGTGCTATTCCAGTATTTTTTGGCTCAATAAAGGCAGAGGTCTATGAAAGGCATTTGGAAGACGGGCAATGGAAAAGGCGCTACATTGGCGATGCTTTGGTTGAGGAGCAGTTTGAAGGAATAGAGCCTGGGGGAAGGCTGGAGAAAGAAACCCAGATAAGTGTCCCATACCCTGGAAAATATGATGTAGAGCTCATGGTTAAGGGAGATAACGCAGGATTTGAAAGCAGAGAATTGAGCTTTGAAGCAGTTGGCGGGAACAGATGCATGGCGGAGCGCTGCGATTCCCCCACTTTGGAATTTGGCAAATGCAAGACAAGATGCCATTGCGTGAACTGCCTCCTAAGCAGAAAGTGTGAAGAAGATGTAAAAAATGCAATCAAGCACATTCCTGTTGATGGAGAATATAAAGAAGTGGATTTAAGCGATAAGCAGATAACCCACTTGGGCTCCAACTTGGTTGAAGTGCTCCTCCCAGCAGAATTCTGCCCTTAAGAAAGCTTTTCAACCAAGGAAACCTTTTTCACCTCAAGCTCGCCCCTGATGCCATTCCAGCTCTTCTTGCTTTCCTCTACCCCAATCCTTTTCTCGAACAGCGGACAGTCCAGCACGAGTGTCTCAAATTCGCCCCCTTCGCCTGCAACATTGATTTTAAATTTCTTCTTTAATTCAACCAGTTCATTCAATACCCTTTCATCAATTATTCTGCCCAGCCATTTCTCATCCAAGCCCCTTGCAGCGATGCCAACAACCATTATTGTGAAATTATGCTGTAGCATTTCTCGCAAAAGCCCTTCCTGTTTTCTCCCCCAGAGGGGAGAAACACAGCTAAGGCTTAATTGCTTGCACATCTTTTCAACCCTTTTCTTTTGGTAGTTGCTTGCAATTGCACCAGAGAGAACACCCTCTATCCCTGTTTCCTCCTTCATCTCTGCTAGTGTAGTGTACAGTGCATCTAGCTCCCTTTCCTTCCCCTTGTCTGTTTCAATTACTATCAACGGCAAACCTATCGCTTCTGCAGCATAGCGCGTTAAATCAATGTTGGGCAGATGGTACATATAGCTCTCCCTATTGGTAGATTTAACCGTAAGCAGGGACACTACACTATGGTTTTCATTAATGGCATCGAACAATGCATAGCAACTGTCTTTTCCACCAGAGAAAAGGCTGACTATCTTCATTTGGCTTTTCCCCTGCAGCCGAACAGCGCTATTTTTTCCAAGGCAGTTTCCTTAACAGCTTCCCTGCAGTGAGACAGATACTTTCTGGGGTCAAATTCCTCTGGATTTTTCCGCAAATACTCCCTAAGGGAAGCAGTAAAAGCAAGGCGCGAATCAGTGTCAATGTTTATTTTCGCTATGCCTAGCTTTATTGCCTTCCTCAACTGTCTCTCTGAAAGCCCTTTTGCGTGCTGCAGCCTTGCTCCGAAAATGTTTGCCCTGTTCACCAGTTCCTTGGGCACACTGCTCGCTCCATGCAGCACTAAGGGCACATCAACAGCTTCACTTATCTGCTTTAGCCTTTCCAAATCAATTCTAGGGCGACCTTCAAACTTGTATGCCCCGTGGGAGGTTCCGATTGCGACAGCAAGGGCATCGCAGCCTGTTTTTTCAACAAAGAGCTTTGCCTGCTTCGCATCAGTAAGTTTTGCTTTCCCAATCCTGCCCAGGGTGCCCAATTCTGCTTCCACGCTCGCCTTCTTCCTGTGCGCGATTGCCGCAACCATTTTTGTTATGGCAACATTCTTCTCAAAGCTGTGAGATGAAGCATCAACCATAACACTTTTGTAGCCAATCTCCAAGCACTGCCTTATCAGCTTCAAATCCTTGCCGTGGTCAAGATGTAAACACGCTGGAATGCCTGCACTCTTTTCCATGCTTGAAATTATTGAAAAAATATTCCTCAAGCCAGCATATTTTATTGTTGATTCTGTGGTTTGAATTAGTAAGGGAGCATTACTTTCCTCTGCCGCTTGGAACAATGCCTGGCTTACTTCCAGATTTGAGGTGTTGAAGCCAGGTATTGCGTAATGCCCTGTCCTAGCCTTTCCAAGCATTGCCTTGCCTGAAACAAACATTTGCAAGCCCTCATTTTGCTATATCAATAAGGTGGTTTAAATATTTAAAAGAAGGCTATTCCAGTTAATGATGCGCTGAACAATGGCACAATAGATTAAAATGAATTTCTGCACTGCTTTTAAATGATTCCGGCATGAAAACAGCTGCATTTTTGAAAAAGCGCAATCTGCGGGAGGGCGACCTTGTTGAGCTGCAACTTGGGGAACAGCTACTGCTTGGCACAATTGTACCGGAAAAGTCTGATTCTCTCCTTTCCTTGAAACTGGAAAATGGATATAATATAGGGATTGATGTTGGGAAAATAAAGAAAATTAAGAAGATTAGTGCTGGAAAGGCTGTTGGGAAGCCCCCAGTTGTCAAAGTCAAAAAGAATCCAAATTTACCAACCATTAGCATTTTGCACACTGGCGGCACTATTGCTTCAAGGGTGGACTACCGTAGTGGCGCTGTGTATAGCTCTTTCAATCCTGCCGATTTGCTCACGATGTTTCCCGAGCTTTCAAAGATAGCAAACTTTGATTCAAAGCTGCTGAGGAACATGTGGAGCGATGACCTTCGCTTTGAGCATATTGGGCTGATTGCAAAGGAGGTGCAGAAAGAGGCGGCAAAGGGCGTTGTTGGAGCGATAATTGGAATGGGAACAGACAATTTGGCAGTAGCAGCAGCTGCGCTTGCTTTCGCGCTCGAGAAGTGCCCACTCCCTGTTATTATCGTGGGAGCGCAAAGGAGCAGTGATAGAGGAAGTAGTGACGCAGCAATGAATTTGCTCTGTGCGGCAAACTTCATTGCAAAAACTGACTTTGCAGGGGTAGGGGTATGCATGCATGATTCTAGCGGCGATGATAGCTGCGTGATACTGCCGCCCTGCAAAACCAGGAAGCTGCACACGAGCAGGAGGGATGCATTCAAGCCTGTGAATGATATTGCAATTGCAAAAGTGAATTATAAAAGCGGGGAAATCAGCTTCATTAAGAAGCAGTATGCTAAAAGAAACCCAGGGGAAAAGGTTATTGTGAAGCCAAAATTCGAGAACAAAGTGGCACTGCTTAAGATAACCATCAACATGTTCCCAGGGCAGTTTGAGTTCTTTTCAAAGAACCGCTTCAAGGGGCTGGTTATTGAGGGAACTGGGTTGGGGCACACTCCAGGGCATACCCCAGATGAGATTACAAAGAAGGGAGCGCATAAAAAATTCTTTCCTGCAATCAAGAAATTCATTAAACAGGGTGGCATTGCTGTGATGACCTCCCAGTGCCTTTTCGGCAGGGTGCAGATGCACGTGTATGATAAGGGAACGGATTTAATGAATTTGGGTGTGATCCCTGGGGAGGATATGCTCCCTGAAACCGCCTTTGTGAAGCTCGCATGGCTATTAGGGAATTATAAGAAGGACGAAGTGAAGAAGCTGGTTGGGAAGAATCTGCGCGGGGAAATCAGCAAGTGCTCGCGCATTAACACTTTTAATGTGGAATAGAAAGGCTTATGAAAAAGCACTTACTGCGCCCCTCAATTTTTTGCCAACTTTAAGTGCTTTATTCGCTTGTTCATCCAATGCATTTCTTTGGGCTTGAATTGATTTTATCCTAAAAATTTTTCCTTTCTTTGCGCTTGTAACACCGGCACAAAAACTGTAACCTTTTTTGTTTATCTCAACC
>JAFCCK010000003.1:0-16537 GCA_017610245.1 Candidatus Iainarchaeum sp. | reverse complement strand
CTCAGCTCCTGAATTAAAACAGCCTGCTGCTTTGGAACCAGCAATTTGAGCTCATCCCCACCAAACCTTCCCAAAAATCCATCATGCCTTTTTGCTATATCCTTCAAAGCGAGAGTTAACTCTAAGATTGCGATATCGCCAGCGTGATAACCAAGCCTGTCATTCAATTGCTTCAAAAGATCCAGATCAACGATTGCAAAGGAAAAATCTTTTCTCTTCCTTGCATTTTTCCTTAAGAAATTAAAAACCCTCTCATTAAAGGCGGCATCGTTTTCAACTGGGAACCTTGCATCCAATGCTGCAAGCTCCCTCAGCCTTTTTCTTGCCAAAATCCCTCTGTAACTCGCAGCCAGAACTTTCCTTCTTGCACTTTCAATTTTCTTTCCACTTGCTTCCGCCCTGCCCAAACCCCTAGCAGCTTCAAAAAGTCCTGCTTCAGCCCCGGCCAATGCCCTGCTTGCTGCAAGCGGACCTCTCTTATGCCTTCTTCTCTCCACTGCACGCTTTGAGGCAGGTGCTTTCTTGCTCTTTCTAACCCTTGAGGGCATATATAACTAGGACAAAGAGAGCAATTTAAATCTTTTCACTCATTCTTTTTACGAGAAATATGGATGTTCCGCTTGAGCAGGCTGCAAGGCTGATTTATCCTCGCGTTACCATTGTAGTTACCTCTGTTGATTCTGTTGAAAGGGTGAATGCCGCACCCTATAGCTGGGTGATGCCCATTTCCTTCCAACCACCCATGCTTATCGTGGGCATCCAAGCAAGGGAAACCAAGACAGTGAAAAACATCAAGCAGATGAAGGAATTTGTTGTTAATGTCGTTACAAAGGATTGGGCGCAGAAGGCAGTAAACTGTGAGACAAAAGGCATTGAAGATAAATTGAACGAATTTGGGCTTGAAACAGTGGATTGCGAAAAGGTGAAAGTGCCGTGCATAAAGGATGCAAAGATTGTTTTGGAGTGCAAATTGAATGAGATAGCGCATCCGCAGGGAGCAGACCACTACATTGTTGTTGGGGAAATTGTTGCCGCGCGGAAGGATGAAAGCGTTAAAAACCAGGATATTGTAATGCATTTGAGCGGGCCGGACTTTATACTGCCCGGAGAGGAAATAAAGCTGGAAAGGAAAAAATAGGGGTGATACAATGCCAAGCAGAAAGAGGTCTCATGCGCACCACCGCCCGGCATCGAGCAAGGAAAAGGCGAAGCGGTTAAAGGCAAAAAGACGCAGGAAAGGGCATTCAAGAATAGATAAGAGCCATCGGACCTATCAGAACTAGTTGAATGGGCTCTTCCTTCAAATCCCTTTTCCCTGCGAGCTTTCCACCAATGCCTTCCAGGTATCTATCTTCTCTTTTGTCTTCCTCATTTCGCCCTTAAGCCTTTCAATCTCTGTCCTTACCATAGCTGGAGGAGGAGTATCCTTTTTTTTTTTTTCTGTGGCATACATCTGCTTTAGGTAATTGCGGCAGATTCCTATAGAAGCTGCAAGAGCCCTCCTGTTTTGCGTTTCCTCTTCCAGCTTTGCCCTGTAAAAGCGCTTCATTGCAGCATGCTCCTTTTGAAAACCAGCTTTTTCCCCCTTAAACCGCTCATACTCTTTGCGAGCAGCTTCTGCCTCCCTTGCCGCCTTCGCTGCCTCTATATTGGCTTTTAGCTGAAGTTGTGATATCCTCTTATGTCTTTCCCAAAATTTTCTAACCAAATTCCCCTCACTTACCCTAGCGGCCCTTTGAAACCATCTGGCAAACTTTTTAGGGTCTTTCCAAGGGGGCTCGCCTCCTCGCGCTTTTTTTTGTGGCATTCGGAAATATTTAAAAACGAAGAGAAGTTAAAGATTAACGATAGTAAAGATTAATGGTAGTCATGGTTGGCAAGAAAGTTCTCGCAATTTCAGGCTCTCCCAGGAACGGCAATACAGATGCGATGCTTAAGAGGGTTCTTGATAGCGCAAGGGAGAGCGGAGCGAGAATTGAATTAGTGAAATTGTGCGACAAGAACATAGAGTTCTGCGATGGCTGCGATAGGTGCTGCAAAGCTCATCATTGCCATCTGGTTGATGATATGCAAATGATTTACAAAAAGATTTTTGAATCAACTGCCATTGTGTTGGGTTCTCCTAACTATTTCAACAATGTTTCTGCCCTTATAAAGAACTTTATTGACAGGATGAACCCCTACTATGAGGACGAAAGGCTCAAGGGAAAGAAAGTTGCGACAGTATGCGTCGGCGGACAGAGCTATGAGTCAATCAAATACTGCGAGCAGGCGCTTGAGCAGTTCCTGAGAATCTGCAGCATGAAGCTTGTTGGAAAGGTGTGGGCTACAGCTGACGCTAGGAGAGAGATTCTGGAGAACGAGAAGGTAATGCAGCAGTGCTTTGAGCTGGGGAAAAAGTTGGTGGAGGAATGAAAAGAAGAATTATCTGGGAGCTGAAGAGAAGAAGGTAATTAAAGGTATCTCACAAACCTGTTATTTTCATCAACCAGGATGTTTTTTGGTTTGATTTTTTCGTTTGTTAGCTCAAAGCCCATCACAATGATGGTATCTCCCACTTTAATTTTATGGGCTGACGCACCATTCATGCAAATCACACCAGAATCCCTTTCCCCCTTTATCACATAGGTTTCAAGTCTCTCGCCATTTATGTTGTCAACTACTAGCACTTTTTCCCCTTCCCAGAAGCCAGCCTTTTCCATGAGTGCCTCATCAATGGTAATGCTCCCAACGTAATCCAGATTTGCCTCTGTAACAGTTGCCCTGTGGATTTTTGACCTTAGCATGAAACGCATTTTCTCTCACTTACTTATAAGCTATAAAATATTTAAAAGAGGTGATTTTTTCAAACCATAATTGAGAGCTGTAGCTATTAAAACATTTTCACCCCTTTTTAATACGATTATTATGCAATTCGATTTCAAGAAGCTTGGCTTGAAAGCTGGCTTGGAAGTACACCAGCAGCTTGATACTGGGAAGCTATTCTGCAGGTGCCCTTCGCTGATGAGGGAGGACAGGCCAGATATTATTTTTAAGAGAAAGCTGAGGGCAGTTGCTTCTGAGCTGGGGGAATTTGACCCCGCGGCATTGGAAGCAATGCGGAAAGGACTCACATTTGAATATCAGGCTTATAGCGATTCGACCTGCTTGATTGAGGCAGATGAGGAGCCGCCGAAGCCTGTTGATAGGGAAGCCCTTGAAACCACGCTGAAAGTTGCTTTGATGGTAAAATCACGAATTCTGGATGAGCTTGTTGTAATGAGGAAAGCGGTTATTGACGGGAGCAACACTAGCGGCTTTCAAAAAACAATGTTGGTAGGGGTTGGTGGGCAACTGCAGCTCAAGAATAAGGAAGTTGGAGTGCAAACAATTGTGCTGGAGGAGGACGCTGCTAGGCCTATGGAGAAAAGGGAGAATGAAATTGTTTACAGGCTTGACAGGCTTGGAATTCCATTGATAGAGTTGGCAACCGCTCACGACTTAAAAAGCCCGGGGGAAGTGAAGGAATGCGCTCTGAAGATTGGCGAGCTGCTGAGGAGGACCTGCAAGGCAAAGAGGGGTTTGGGCACTATTAGACAGGATTTGAATGTAAGCATTGCTGCTGGCGCGAGAGTGGAGATAAAAGGAGTGCAGGAGCTTGGGCTTATTGATGAGTATGTAAGGAGAGAGGTGCAGAGGCAGGTTTCGCTTGTTGAGCTGAAGCAGGAAGCAGAGAAAAGGGGGATAAAGGGCATTTCACTGGACGCAAAAGATTTAAGCAGCGTGTTTAAGAACAGTGAGTGCAAGTTCCTGAAGGCGCGCCCGGTTTTTGGGGCAAGGATAAAGGGCTTTGCTGGATTACTGGGAAAGGAATTGCAGCCTGACAGGCGCTTTGGAACAGAATTGGCTGATTATGTGAAGGCAAGGACCTCCCTCAAGGGAATACTGCACAGCGATGAGCTGCCCGCTTATGGTGTAAGCAATGGAGAGGCGGACGCTGTGGGGAAAGCGCTCGGGTGTGTTGGGGAAGATGCTTTTATCCTGGTACAGGGCGAAAAGGGAGAGGCGGAAAAGGCGTTTGCTGTAATGGAGGAGAGGATTGCGCAGGCATTAGAGGGTGTGCCTGAGGAGACAAGAAATGCGCTGGAAGATGGTAATACTGCTTACAGCAGACCGTTGCCTGGTGCAGCACGAATGTATCCTGAAACAGATTTGGAGCCAGTGAGGATTGATGCAAAGTATCTGAAGCGGTTGCGGGGGGAATTACCGCTGGCTGTTGAGGAGAGAAGGAAGCTCTATAAGAGCAAGGGCTTGAGCGAGAAGCTGGCTGGGAAGATGGTACTGAGCAATAAGGCGTGCCTCTTTGAAAAGCTGCTTGCAGAGGGAGTGAATGCCACCACTGCCGCTACGCTTTTGCTTGAAACGTCGGTGCAGTTGAGAAGAGAGGGCTTTGCTGTTTCTGATGGAATGGTTGAGGAGCTGCTGCTTGCTGAAAAGAAAGGCACTCTCACCAAAGATGTTTTTACTGATGTTCTGAGGCAGTGGAGCAAGAATCCGGAAAGGGAACTGAAGCAGATAGTTGCAGAGATGAAGATTGGAAAGGCAGGAAAGGGGGAAGTGGAAAGCGTAATAAAGAAAATAGTTAAGGAAAACAGCAAGCTGATTGAAGAAAAGGGAATGCATGCAATGTCTGCATTGATGGGAGAAACAATGAAGGAGCTTAAGGGCAAAGCATCTGGCCAGGAAATAAGCGCTATTTTGAGGAAGGAAATTGGTTCAAAAATCAAAAAGTGAGATTTATTAAGTAGAGCACACTTTTCATTAGTGGTGGTTTAATGAGCTGGGGCAAGCTGGTTGCAAAATACGATAAAAGCGATTACTTGGGAATAATTCTGGGATTCCCACAGCAGTGCAGGGAAGGCTGGAAGATTGGGAAAAAATTCAAATTTAAGAAAGTGAAAGGTATTGAGAAGATTTTTGTTACTGGAATGGGGGGAAGCGGCTATTCTGCTAACTTGCTGCAAAAGCTTTACTTCCAGCTCTCAGGGATTCCTGTTTTTATAGAGCAGGGCTACATCCTACCTGCTATGGTTGATAAAAAAACGCTCTGCATTGTAATCTCTTACAGCGGCAATACCGATGAAACGTTGACAATCTTTAAGCGGCTTCGCGCTAAAAAGATTCCAACGATAGGAATTACTTCAAATGGTTACCTTAAGAGGGCATACAACCATTGCATAATTGTGCCTGCTGGGCTGCAACCAAGGCAGGCAACAGGCTATCTCTTTTTCTCAATGCTTGCAGTGCTAAAAAGACTCGGCTTAAGCCCTTTCAGCGACAGGGATGTTTTTGAGGCAATAAACCTGATGGAGAAAGAGCAACACACCGCTGTTAAAAAAGCGAAAGCGATGGCAAGAACACTTTACAAAAAAATGCCAATGGTTTATGCAAGCGAGGCATTGCAGGCTTCCGCGCTTAGATGGCAGCAGGAGATGAATGAGATTGCGAAGACCTTCTGCCACTGGAACTTCCTGCCGGAACTGCAGCACAATGAGATAAATGCCTCAAAGAACTTGGGAAAGGCACACTTCTTTTTGCTGAGGACAAACAGCGAGAACAGAAAGATGCTTGCAAGGGTAAGCTATATGAGAAAGAGAATCAAATCAATTGGATACAATTTTACCGAGGTAGAGGCAAAGGGTAAGGGGTTGCTCGCCCACACATGGTACGCAAATTATTTGGGTTCTCTAACCGCCTTCTATCTTGCAATGCTCAATCGTGTTGATCCAACGCCAGTAACGCTGATTCAGGGAATGAAGGCATATCTCAAGAAAAAAATCAAGCAGAAAAGGTAGTGGGATGACCTCCCAACTCAAGTCAATAAAAAAAGACCTTCTTGAAATAAAGGAAAAGGAAAAGCTGCCCAGCGAGCTTTTTGTTGGGGAAGAGCACTATCATTTGGCTCCTGCCGGTGTCAGGGTTGTGATTGAAAATACTATTGATGCCATAACCCATTACCTCAAAGGAAAAATCAGTATTTTTGTTATTGCTTCTGCTTGGGCAGCTCCCAGGCCAGAAAATTTGAAGATACGCTTTGAGCGCAAGAGAATGAAAAACGTTTCAATCAAAACAATTGACATAAAGGAACTGGACTATGATTTGCATAAATATAAAAGCAAAGAAGAATTTTTGCAGCGGGCAAACAAATTAAAGGAAAAAATTGTACGGCAGCTACCTTTGGATGAATGTAATGCTGATAATCCATTCATCCTACACTGCCATGGTTTACCCCTTGGCAAGAACCCAAAGTTATCGGCAGCAATAAAGCTGCTTGCAGAGGAATGTGGGGAACTAAAGACTCCCTTGTGGATTCTAAACCAGGTGCATGACTTTGCTGAAAACAGCAGGCCGGAAATGCTGCGCAACTTGCAGTACTGTACCGGCAGCAGAGATGAGCGCTTCGCTGCTGAGATAATGTATCCAAGCAACAGAAACATTTTTTACGCTACAATAAACAGCAGGGATGCGGAAAACCTCAAGATGGCAGGCATAAACGAAAAAAGAATTTTCTTTCTGCCTAACAGCATTGACACAGACTTCTTTTCAGCAAAGCCGATTACAACAAAAAAGCGGTTCAAAAAACAAATTATGGGGGCGATAGAAGAGTATAGCAAGAAAAACCATTATTTCTTCGATTCAAAAAGAAAAATTCTACTAAGCCCGCTAAAGTGCATGCGGCGGAAAAACAACGCGGAATCTATTCTGTTGCTGAAAGCCTTGAACTATTTGCAGGATGACCTCCAGCTAATCATTTCTCTCGATGCTCATAGTGGCCCAGATGTAAACTACAGCAACAAAATAAAGCGCTTTATAAGGCAAGAGGGCATTCCGGCAGTTATTGGAATAGGTGCAGATATAATAAGCACTTCGGAGAAAAGAGAAAAAATCAGGGGCAGAATAACAAAATTCAGTTTAGTTGACTTATTTGCAATAAGCAGGGCTGTTTTAACAACATCAATACTTGAAGGCTTTGGCTTTGCATTTCACGAGGGCTGGATTACAGGGAAGCCAGTGGTTGGGAGGAGGCTGCCATATGTCTGCAGGGATTTCCAGAGAAACGGGTTAAAGCTGCTACACATGTACAAAAAGCTGTTTGTCGATGTTACATGGATTAAAAACTGTGAAGCTCGGCTCCTTAAAATCTTTTCCAGGGACGTGAACAAACTGAGGAAAAAGCAAGGCATGCGGGTGCTTTCGAAAAAAAGCATTCTTAGGGAGATGAATAAAACAAAGTTCTACAGGGCAAACGGCTGCAAATGCATCGACTTCAAAGACCTCAGCCTTGAAATGCAGTTGGAGGCAATTAAAACAATTTTCAAGGACGAGCAAAAGATAAAAAAATTCATTAAAATGAACCCCGTTATCAGGAGAATGTGGAGGATGTTGCAGAGAAAGCCAACTGCATTGGTTAGGCACAACAGAAAGGTGATAATGAAAAAATACAGCCTCAGGGCAAAGGCTAAAAGGCTTAGACGCATCTTCTCAATAGGGACAGCCAACTACTTACGCAGAGTAAAGAAAAGGAAAATCGATAATAGGAAGATAATCTACAAGTACCTTGACTTGGATTATATCCACCCACTTACTGTTGATTAAAAATGACCTTGCTACAGCTGGAGAAGTACGCAGAGAAGCTCCAGAAAAGGATGCCACCGCAGTACGGCGTGAAAAAAACCGAGTTAAAGCCAAGGTTAAGGGGGATTGCTGGAGTGAAAGCCGTTCTGATTGATGTGTACGGCACTTTTCTTACCTCGGCATATGATGACCTGTGGGGAAGAAATGAGGCTGCCTTCAAGAAGACTGTGGAAGAATTCCACCTGAATACAAACTGGGAAAAAGTGAGGAAATTATACTACCAAGGGATTGAAAGAGCGCACAGGAGAAAGAGGAAAAAGGGAATTCAATTTCCTGAAGTGCTGATTGAAGACATCTGGGCAAGAATCTTGAGAAAGATTGGTAAAAAGGGAGTGAACAAATTCAGGATTGCATACTTCTTTGATTGGGTTAGGGACCGCAATAAGCTCTATAGCGATGCCTTTGAAACCCTAAAAAAGCTGAAGGAGCAGGGCCTTAAGCTCGGCATTGCGAGCAACAGCCAGTTTTACACCCCGATAAACCTGAATATTCTTTTGAGAAAGAAATCAAGGGGCAGGATTAAAAAATGGCAGCAGTTTTTTACGCCCGGGCTTTGCTCATTTTCCTTCATTGAGGGCTTCAGCAAGCCGAATAAAAAAATTTTTGCAAAGCAGCTAAAGCGCTTTAAGGCTGAGGAAATGGTTTTTGTGGGCAACGACTTGTTTAAAGATATCAAGACGGCAAAGAGACAGGGATTGCACACCGTGCTGTTTGCAGGAGACGCAAAAAGCTTGCGGCTCAGGAAAGGGGACAAGAGGGTTAAGGGAGTAAAGCCTGATGCGATAATAACCAGCTGGAAGCAGCTGCTGCGCGTGGTTGGATGATAAAAAACAAGGGAGAGCTCCTTAAGGGAGAATTCAAACGGGAGCGCGGCATTGCGCTGCAGATAATTGAGGCCGGACTGAGAGCGGTTGATGTTAGGGGAGCAGTGAAAAAAGCAAAGCTCCCTGGGCTTGGAAAATTCAAGAATATTTATGTAATTGGCTTTGGGAAGGCAAGTGCGGCAATGGCAGAAGCGCTTGAGAAAAGGCTTGGCGGGAAAATCAGCAAGGGAGCAGTTGTTAGTGTTAGGAAAGCCGGGACAAAGCGAATAAAGGGATTTAAGGGAAGCCATCCTATTCCAAGTGTGAGCAATGTAAAAGCAGCAAGGGAAATACTGCGAATTGCAGAAAATGCAGGGCACAATGATTTGGTGATTGCTCTTGTGAGCGGCGGCGGCTCCTCACTGTTGACGCTGCCAGCCGATGGAATCACTTTAAGGGAGATACAGAAAATCACTTCTCTTCTTGTGAAATCAAAGGCAGGCATAAGTGAAATCAATGCTGTGAGAAAGCATTTGAGTAGGGTGAAGGGCGGGCGCTTGGCTGAAAAGGTTTTCCCAGCCAAGCTCTATGCACTGATTGTTTCAGATGTAATTGGTGATAGCCTCAGCGTTATAGCCTCGGGCGCAACTGTCGGAGACAAAAGCACGCTGCAGCAGGCGGTAAGAGTGCTGAAAAGCCACAAGCTTTGGAGCAAAACACCCAAAAGCATTCAAAGGCACTTGTTGTTGCGGGGCAATGAGACGCCGAAGAGGGTGAGAAACTGCGAAAACAAGATAATTCTGAATAATGAAACTGCATTAAAGGCGATGCGAAAAAAGGCAAAGCAGCTTAGATTCAGGGCAACGATTCACTCAAGGGAACTCGAAGGGGAAGCAGAGCATGTTGGAAGGTTTCTCGTAAGGAAAGCTGTTAACTTGCGGGAAAAATTCAAGAAGCCAATTGCGCTTATTGCAGGCGGGGAAACCACTGTTACGATTACGGGCAAAGGGAAGGGCGGCAGAAACCAGGAAATAGTATTGGGCGCGCTTAATGACCTTGGAAAGGCAGGGAAAGCGGTCTTTATTTCTGTAGGAAGCGATGGCATCGATGGAAACAGCAGGGCAGCTGGTGCTATTGCTGATTCCAAAACTGTTGCAATTGCAAGGAAAAAACGCCTTAATCCAAAAAAATTCCTCAAGAGAAACGACAGCAATTCATTCTTCAGAAAAGTTAAGGGAGAAATCGTTACTGGCTACACTGAAACAAATGTAATGGATTTGCAGCTCGTGATGTGTGCATGATATCTGTAAGCAGCATCTTTTTTGGGTGCAGGGGCACAGGAATCTACGAAAGCGTGGAGAAAGCTGATAGCCTCGGCTTTGAGGGAGTAGAGCTGAGGCAGGAGCATTTGCCTAAAAATGGTGTGTGGAAAATCCTGAAAAAAACCAAAGCAGATTTTCCGAATATAGAATTCACGATACATGCTCCGCTATGGAGCGGCTCTGGAATAAATTATCTGAACCCTGCGATGGGCTTAACGGGAAAAAACAAAAAACTGCTTGAGGATGTTTTCAGGGGCGTGCAGATAGTTGAGGCAAAGGTTGTTTTGTTTCACACAGGCTTCACAGAATTGCTTCTGTTCAACCACATTGCCTGGGTTCCAAGAATTCACTGGCCCAGATTGAAAATGCCCAGAGGCATTGCAAAAAAGGGATTTGGACAATTCATGGAAAGTGCAGTGAAAATTGCTGGCGATATTGGAACGGAAGTACTGGTGGAAAACCCCCCTCCGTCCAAACTCGATGTTCTATTGAACAGCAAAGAGGATTTTGCTACCGCTTTCTCTGATGTGAAAGGGCTGGGGCTTGCATTGGATATGAGCCATTCATTTGCAAGGGGGGAATTGGCAGAATTGCTAACACTGCGCAAGAAAATAAGGGAGATACATGTTGCTTATAGCAAGGAAGGAGAAGAGGATATGCATCTGCCAGCTTCAATGGAACATCTGCAGCCACTTAAAAAGCTCCCGCAATTGAAAGAGCTTCCCATTGTTCTGGAGCATGGCAGGGAAGTAAGCTTGGATGAATTAATAAAAGAGAAAGCAGTAGTGGAAAAGTTCCTCAAAAGCATTTAGCGTTTCTTGATTAAATCATTCCCTTTGCAAATTTGCGGCTTTTTCTTACGCATTTCCGATGCCAGTACTGCCCCATCCACTTCTTTTCCGTACCGGATTTTCCGCAAAGCGCGCAGGGCTCGCTATATTTGCCTTCTGGCTGCTCTTCCTTTTCCTCTTGCTTTTCCCCTCCTTCCTTCCTCTTAAATTTGTCCAAAAAGCCCATGAATAGCCCCGGAGAGATTCGAACTCTCGCCACCAGGTCCAGAGCCTGGCATCCTTGGCCGCTAGACGACGGGGCTGTTGAAGATAATTTAAAAAAGTTAGTATATAAAAAGTTATTAATTAAATACCTTTAAAACCGTTTATTTAGTCAATTTCTATTGTTGGATGAGTAGCATAGTCTGGTCTAGTGCACCCGGCTGATATTGCTTCCAGAAACCGGGAGGTCGGCGGTTCGAATCCGCCCTCATCCATCAAGAGCAATTAAATATGGTTTGCGCTACTGATTATTTATGGGCTTAGAGTTGAAGCTTGCCACGTTAGCTGTCTTCCTGTTTGTCCAGGGATTGGCTCATCGCGGAAGATGGTACTATCGCTATCAGAGAATTGATATGCTCACCCACTTCTTGGGGGGGCTGGTTGTAGGGGCTTTTCTAAAGGATTTTGAGATTGCGATTGTACTGATAGTGGCCTGGGAGATTCTTGAAATGCTTCTGGTAAGGGAAAACAGGGAAGCGTTCAGGGAAAGACCTTTGAACAAGATAAGCGATTTGTTCTTTGGGATTCTGGGCTATTATTTCGGCTTTGACTTTTTGTGAAAAAATTAAGGCTCCATCGAATCCCAGATTTCAACAAAGTGGTCAACCAATTCATCCAAAAAGCTTTTCTTATAGCCGCGGAGCAGCTGCATGACCTTCTCGGGGTTGGCCAAGTAAAAGTATTTCTTCCTGACCCTTTTTCTCACTCCAACGATATTGTTGCCCACAAGCTTGCTTAAGTGCCAGGAAACAGTGCTTGGGCTTAGCCCTACTGCTGCAGCAATGGCAAGATTTGTTGCGCTTTTTCTCGTGAGGAGAAACAGCACTATCTTCCTTAGGCTGTCCTGCCTGAGCAGATTCATCAGTGTTTCGTCTTCCCCAAACTGCTCGCCGCGAACGCTGTAATATCGTACAAACTTTCCCTGCTTAACCGATTTCACCAGGTGCCTTCTCGCCAAATAGTCCAGATGGTACTGCAAGCTGCCTGTTGCAAGTTCAGTTCTCCTTTGCAGCTCGCGAAAATGCAACCCAGGATTTTTTACTACCGCCCTGTAAATCTTGTCCCTCGCACTCAAAGAAAGCGCATCATCCAGTTCAGCCAAGCAAAAACACCTATTTTTTGAATATTGCATAGAACAGCAGCGCTAGGATAATCAATTCTGCAACTGCCTCTGATGCCCTGCTAAAGAAAAATCCGGGGCTTATTATCTGGTCGGCAACCTTGAGAATCCATTTGATTGCGAAGAACAGGAATGCTGCACTAACTAGGAGCAAGCGCTTGCTCTTGGTTTTCCTGTAAGCCAACAGTGAAATCACAAGAATCCCAAGGGATAAAAGCATTGCAAGGCTCTCTGCGGCCAAATTGATTTCCCAAGCTGTTTGTGTAATGGGGCGTAAAAAATCCCAAAAGCTCATAGCATAACCTCCTTTTGGTAAAACAGTTAAAACCAAAAAGAAGAAAAAAGAGTGGGAAGGGCAAAAAATGCGAGGTGAAACAAGGATTTTTTCCCTTCCACTGGGGGTGATTCAACCTTCGTGATAGGAGGTACTTCCTGTAGTAATAGCTGCTTGCCATTTATAAATGGCTTTTGGTACAATAACAAAATAGTACAGTCATCGAAATTAGAACTATTTTTGCCCAGTTTTTGTTTTTCAAAAATTGTATCAGACAACGTAAATTAAAAAAGTTTTTGCTCGGAGAATAATATTTTAATGGGAGAAGAAAAACAGCCAAGGGTGCTTGTCGGAAGCCCTGTCTCATCATACAAAAAACAGACCATTGAAGATTATTTGGAGGGCTTGCGAAACCTTTCCTACAAAAATAAGGAAATTCTTTTGCTTGACAACAGCCCTGATGAAGAGCTCTTCAAAGAGCTCAAAAAAGAGCCTTTCCTAAAGGTAGAGAAAACAGAGCATATTGAAAATGTCAGGGAAATGGTCAAGAGGGATAGAAACACGCTACGCGAAAGGGTTTTGAATGGGGGCTTTGATTATTTTCTGTCATTGGAACAGGACGTGGTGCCGCCAAAAAATTGTATAGAAACGCTGCTTAGCAGAAAAAAGCCTGTTTGCGGCGGCGTTACCCTCAACGTTTATCAAACAAAAAAGGGCAGGGAAAGCCTCTGGGAACTGTTGCCCGCTACCTATACCTGGGCTGTGCCCACCCACAAGGAAATCGGCTTGGAGAAGAGAATGTCCTTTGCAGATATTTTCCCAAGCAGGCTGACGAGGGTTAAGGGCTGTGGGCTTGCCTGCGTGTTAATCCATAGGCCTGTGCTGGAGAAGATAGAGTTTAGGCTAATGAAAGAAAGCCCGGCCTATGATGATTCCCTCTTCCACCATGATTGTGACAGAAAAGGAATTGATGTTTGGCTTGATTCAAGCGTGGTTTGCAGGCACATTATTAGCCCTTTGCAGGGAAAGGCGAAAGAGGAAAGGGAGGCTGAAGCGGAATGAAACAGCCAAAAGTGCTTGTTGGCGATACAGTAAATGCAGGCATTAAGCCTGTGCTGGGGGCCTATCTGGGCGGTTTGCTGGATTTGAGCTACAGGGACAAGGAAATTTTTTTACTTGACAATTCCCCGGAGGAGGGGTCATCAAATATTTTCAATGGGATAGATAAAATCAAAGTCACAAAAACTGAGCATTTGCCTAACGGCATAGAAATGATTGTTAGGGACAGAAATGTGCTGAGAAAGCATGTCCTTGACAACGGCTTTGATTACCTGCTCTTGATAGGCTACAGCCAGCTCCCCCCAACAAATGTTGTTGAAAAATTGATGGAAGCGAAAAAAGATGTGGTAAGCGCCCTGTGTTTCAGGGAGGTTGTTAATAAGGAGGGAAACGAGCTCTATGTGCTGCAGCAGCCCATGATTGCAAAAAGCATACAAAAAGAGGGCAAACAAATACAGCAGGGCTTTACCATTGATGAGGTCTTCCCGAGCAGATTAATGAAAGCTGATTACTGCACCTTTGGATGCATACTGCTGTCCAGAAAAGTGCTTGAGAAGATAGAGTTTAGGCACGATGAAAGGAATGCCGACCATTTATGCTTCTGTGAGGACTTGAAAAAGAACAAGTTTGAGCTTTGGATTGATACAGGCGTTGTTTGCAAGAATCTCAACTATGACAGGAAGCTATTCCTTTAGAACGCTTACCAGCAATTTTCTGCTTCTCGGCCCGTCAAACTCGCAGAGGAACAGCCCCTCCCACTGCCCAAGAATAAGCTTTCCTCCCTTAACCAAAACAATCCTGCTGTTTCCCACCAGCGCGCTCTTAATGTGCGCATCTGCATTTCCCTCTGTGTGGGAGTATCCTGCATCATGAGGGACAAGCCCCCTCAGCTTTGAAAGAATATCGCGAACAACAGCAGGGTCAGCGCTTTCATTGATTGTTACAGCTGCAGTAGTATGTGGGCAGTAGATTACACAGATTCCGTCCTTTGCCTTGCTTTTGCTAACAGCGACCTGCACCAACTCGGTCACATCAATAAGCTGATTCCTCTCACTGCTCTTTACAGGCACTTCAAGCATTCAAAACCACACGCATTAGTCTTTAATCCAAATATTGTTGAATTTCTCCAGCCCTTTGCTTTTGGCTCTACAAGCCCCAAATCCAACAAGCCCTTAATAGGCCTATTATTGAGGGAATACCCTTTTAATTGCATTCTTACGCTTCCTTTTCTAATGTTTAATCTTAAGGCGATTTCTCTTACACTCATCGGGTTCTTCGTTAGCAGATGAAGTATTTCTTTTTTTGTTGTGTTTCTATTTCTATTGTACCAGCCTCTTCCTTTCCTCTTAAAGTAGCTTAACAAAGCTTGTTGTTTTGAAGGTATGACTAAATTTTTCATATCTTTGATTATTCTTGGAAAACTCTTAACAGAGATTATAAAGTGTTTCCCATCGGAATACTGATAACCTAACTTTGAACATATCTTTTTAAGATCGTTAATTAAATGTGCTCGCGACGAAAACTCCAAATAAATTCCACTATCCATAACACTTCCCTCATCAATAATCAATGCTTTTAAGAATTCAACTAAACACTCATTTGGAGCTTTTAATAGTTTGCTAGATAGTTTAGCTTTGCCAGTCCTAAAATCACTTATCTCAAAATACTGCTTTAGAATCTTAGGCACGATTTTAGACACTATGACACGATAATGTTGAGGGAGTACAGTATACTCTACATTACCAAAGGCTAATCTTAGTTTTTTAACAAAGTTTTCTATTGCTTCTGGGCTCTTATTTACATAGCAAGAATTTCCTCTCTCACCTCCATAGCCATCTCCCAAAAAGTGTCCTAAAACAGCATAAGTTTCTGGCTTTATTTCCAAAGGTAGGGTTAGGTTTTTGATTAAGCCACTACGTGAGCCAGTTTTGATCTCAATAACACTTCGTTGCAACTCTTTTAAAGAAACACCTGTTGCCTTTGAGATTTTGTCCAATGCAGGCAATGGAATGTATCTTTTAACTCTCTTTTTGTGCTGTCTTTCTTTGTTAGAAAAGCCATTTTTCCACGAGTATAATTCCGCTCCTGGAATTGCAAGATGTTCTCCCGCTGCTCTCAATGAACCAAAACGATTTTTTAATTTATCAAACAGACTGTACCGTGTGTTGGCCCTTATAAAGAAATATGTATCTTCTGGAAAATTTGAAAGTTCAAAATGGTCCATAGTAATATTTTAATTATTCTCTTTATAAACATCTTGAAAGAGAGGAGATTTCCGGTATTATTTCTCCCTTTCCAATTTCCGCTTAACTAAATTTTGTACAAGTTTAGGATCAGCTTTAGCTTTAGCTAAACGCATCACTTGCCCCACTAAAAAGTGCAAACTTTTCTGCTTCCCCGCTTTGAGGTCTACAACAGCTTGTCTATTGCGTGCCATAACCTCTTCAACTATTTCTTCTATATCTGCTTGGCTCAGATCCTTCGCAAGTCGATGTTTTTCAACGAAATCCATTGGTTTTATTCCTTCTGTTAGATAAGCTATAATAGCTTCCCTTACAATCTTTTCGGTGAGATTGCCCTTCATAAAAGATTCAAAAAGAGATAAAAATTCCTTAGAATCTAGATGCAACGTATTTAAGTCAAGGCCGCTTCTGTTGACAACGGCCATTAGTTCGCGTGTCAAAAACTTTGCAGCTGTCTTAGGGTCAACACCTTTTGCCACATCATCAAACAAGTCAGCTAAAGTTGCATTTCTTGCTAAGACACTTGCTGTATACTCATCCAATTCATATTGTCTCTGTAAACGCTTGGCCTTAGCATCGTGTAACTCAGGCAAAGACGCTTTTATAGAGTTTATTTGCTCTTGTGTAAGTTCAATTGCAGTTAAGTCACTTTCCATAATATATCCATAATCCTCTTCTGTTTCCTTTCCACGTAGGGCAGTAGTGGTTTGTGTTTTCTCGTTAAAGGAACGGGTTTCCCGCTGTACAGCTTCTCCCTTTGCCGCAAGGTCTTTATGGCGGGCAGCCTCAAATGCAAGAGCTTTCTCAACCCCTTTCTTCCCAGTAATGTTCTTCACTTCAACACGAGCCCCTCCAACAAGTGAAAGATTGCTATCAACCTTCAGCGTTCCATTTTTAACATCAAAAACTTTCAAATATTGCAAAACAGTGGTAAGCTGGTCAAGAAAGTCGCGAGCCTCCCTGGGGCTGCTAAAGTCCGGCTCTGTTACT
>JAFCCK010000119.1 GCA_017610245.1 Candidatus Iainarchaeum sp. | reverse complement strand
CTCCCCTGTCAAGAAAAAAATTTTATTCACGAAAGCACGAGAATGGGGCACTATTGCAATTTTCCCTCTTTCTTCTATCGGAGGTTTCACCTTGGCCTCAAAAAAGTAGCCTGTCCCCTTTTTAGTTTGCGGTCAGGATTGATTCTCAGGACATGCTCCCAGCAGCCAATCGCTTTCTCCCACTCACCCGCCCCAGCATATGCTTGGGCAAGATTAAACCAGGTCTCATCATAACTCGGGTCCGCTCGATTGGATTCGTTATAGGCCCAAATCGCTTCATCTAACCTCCCACTCCGGGCATATATGTTGCCCAGGAGAAAAGTCACCTCGCTGTTGAGAGAATAAAGCCGATGAGATTTCTTAAATTCCACAATAGCCTTCTCCGGTTGGTGATATTTCTTCAGATATTTAAATCCCTTGAAATAATATACCTCACTGGAGAAAGATAACAGATTAAAATAAACCACAACAAAACCAAAAACCCCTGCTAACAGAGCAAATGAATATATCTTTGACTTTCTTAAACGACGAAATTCTTCGGGCTGGATTATTCCCGCGGCCATCCCCAACCAGGTAAAACATAAAAGAGCCGGGACCGGATACCAGAGAGAAACATTCAGCAAATTATCAATCAGCACCCCGACGGTCGCCCAGGAGAAAGCAAGCACAAGTAGTTTATCATCAGCATTCACCTGCTGGCGACAAAATTTTATTGTCCTTCTGTAAAAAGTCACCAACAACCAGAACCCTGCCGTCAGACCTACAATTCCAACTGAGGCAAGAATTTGTAAAATTATATTATGAGCATTGAAAGCATGCGTGCGCAGGGAGGGGCTTGCCTGTCCGCCTCTTAAATATTTCGCCTGATGAAAAGGATAGAATAATCGGAAGTTGCCCCATCCCTGTCCGAGCAATGGATGTTCCTTGAACATCGAGAAAGTAGACTTCCACATAAGATTTCGTTGCTGGTAAGCCTGTTGTTGAAGGTCAAATGAACCCCGGACACTGTTAATAAATGTCCTCACCGGAGATTTCCCCTTTATCGGAATACTGACTGCTATTATCCCCGCGATTATTACTGTCCCAATCCATCTCGTGTTTCTCAAGACGAGTTCTTTCGGCAAACTAATCAGCAATCCGGTTAGAGCAACAAAAATTCCCAGCCAGGCACTCCGACAGCGAGTGATTAAGAGCGCATAACCGCTTAGTAGGAGCAAGACAAAAAGCAGCCCTTTCCTTCTATAATTCTCTTCCTGCAAAAAACCAACCAGCATTACCGGAATTACCAGAACGAGCCAGGAGGCAAGAAAGAGAGGATTCCCGAAGGTGGAAAGGCCTCTCTCGGTAAAAATATCTTTATATTTCAAAAACGGCTCAATTCCCTGGTGCTGCAGGATTGCATACAGCGAAGCAAGAGCAGTAACGATGAAAACGACTACGAAAATACTTTTCCTCTCCCTGACAAGCAAAGACCCTATATAGAACACGAACACACAATTGAATAACAAGAATACCATTGCCCATCCGCCAGCCGCCAAAATTGCCGACCTCATCTCGGGATGAATAAGAAGGGAACATCCGAATGAAACCAAACAAACAAGGACAAATGTCCAGAGGGGAAAATCAAGAAATGTCCGGGGAATCTTTTGTTCCTTCACTATCTTAATCAGTCCCATCCCCAGACAGACTGCAATTCCAATCTCAATAATCACTTTCTTGATGAAATAAGGATTTCGGGTGAGATTTGGAAGGAATATCAGTGGACAAATCCCCAGAACAACAAAGAATAAAAATTTCATTCCCCGCTCATACAACTTCATTTTCCGATTATCTGCTCGAGAGCACGTTCTGCGCTGTTAAATCCGGATTGAGTTCCATAGCTTTCCTATAGCTAACAATTGCTTCACTTTTTCGCCCCATAGCCTGATAGACATTTCCCAAATTATAATATGCTTGGGCATACCCGGGCACAATTTCAATCGCATGCCTATAGGCGTCGAGTGCTTCACTCAACCTGCCCAGTTTTTGATAACACAATCCCAAATTATTCCAAGCTCCTGTATGCCTGGGATTGGCTCGGAGAGCCTGTTTATATGCAGCTATCGCTTTTGCAGGAAATCCTGCACGATAATAGACAAGGCCAAGATTGTTATAGGCTTGCGCGAAATCTGGATCGGTTTGAATTGCCTGAAGATATTCTTTAGCAGATTTCATCAATAATCCTTCTTGTTTATAAACGTTGGCAAGATTAAAATGAGCCTCGGCATTTTGAGAATCCACTTCAATTGCTTTCATGTAGGCATCCTTCGCCTCTTGCCAGCAGCCTTTCCTTTCGTAAGCAATACCAAGATTATTATAAAACTGGGCACGACCTGGCTCCAGTCGGATAGCCTCCTTGAGTTCAATAAGCGCCTTATCATACCAGCCCTTTTTGATGCAGAAAACAGCCAGATTATAGTGAGCCCGTGAATAGCTCGGCCCAAATTTTATGGAGGTAAGCCACTCGACGGCAGCCATCTCGTCCCATCCTTCACAATAATAGGCATTACCAAGATTGTAGTGGGCCTTGCCTGACAGCGGCGCGGTTTCTACTGCCTTTGTCCAGAGAACAAGGTTGCTTTTCCAATCAAAGTTTCTTTTAAAAGTCCTCAAAGAATAAAAACTGATTAAAATGAGAAAAACTGCGCCTGCCAGTATCCTATGTCGCGTGCTCTTTCCGGCGTATAATCTCGTAATCCCCAGGCCAAGAAGCAGAGAAAATCCAAAACAGCCAAAATACAAATACCGTTCAGCTAAAAGCCCTCCAAAAGGCACAATATTTGATACAGGTAATAATGTTATGAAGAAATAGAGGATGCCGAATGAAACTATTGGCAGACGTTTTCGGCCCCAGAAAGTGGGGATGCCTACCATAAACGCCAATAGCAATAGGGAACAAATTACCCCCGGCTCAAGAACGTGGCGCGAAATTGGAAAGACATAATCCACAAGAAGTTTGGTGGGAAAAATAAGTAATTTAAGATAGAAAACAAACACTCTGGGCATAGTAAAAAGCATATCTTGCCTGCTTAGTATCTTTTCCACCGGCTTAGTATGATCGTAAAAGATGGTAAGCCTGCCGAGAGCAAATAACAAAGCAATCAGAAAATAGGGGGAGTATCTTTTCCAATGACGAAAACCCCAGGTTTTAGATTCAAAACACCAATCGTATAACATCAAGACAAGCGGCAGGATTATCGCCGTTTCCTTGGTAAACAGAGCAACCACAAAACAAGCGAGAGAAAACGTGTAAGGTGTAACGTGTAACGTGCCAAAAGAAGACCAGGACCTATACTTCTTGTTTGACCCATACTGTGTCATATTTGTAGTATAGCCCTTTATGGGCGTTGTGTTCGTTTG
>JAFCCK010000118.1 GCA_017610245.1 Candidatus Iainarchaeum sp. | reverse complement strand
TGGCTTGATTATTGTCCCAAGAAGGGGCCTTTTCTTAATCCTCATTCTCTTCCTTATCCCATTGATTCCAAATCGCGGGCCTTTGAATCCCTTGATGTAGCTGCTTGGGAAATCTATGTCCTCAAGCCTCAAGGAATCAACTTCCTTCATCCCGAAAATGTTTCCTGCAACAGAGCTGAGCAGCTGTGGGACGTTGCCTGGCTCGAACAACTCGCTTGGATAGGCGATTTTTACAATGCCGCTTCTTTTATTTAAGGAGAAAATATGGGGCTGCAGCTGTTTCCTAATGCTGGGCGTTAGCGTTCCAACGTCAGTCCAAGTGCCAATACTTGATTCGCTTGCAATAGCCTGCGCTGCTTCACTGAAAGGAACCCTCCTGCCAGGGCGTAAGCGGTATTCAACAATAAAATCGCTATGCCTTGGTTTGTATTTCTTGTTTATGTATCCGCTGTATGCAATTCTTTTCATTTCTATCGCTTGAATATTAATTTAATTATCTTTTTAAAAATCAATAGAATGGTGTAATAAAAAATAATTGCATCCATTCTTAAATTGTGTTCCCTTACGTAATACAAATCAATCCCGAGCCAGTTGCATCTCTGAGCTAGCCCTGACAATCGCTGCTTTTTGGGCAGTAGAGCAACAATCCTTTCCCTCTTCTCTGGCAAATAGAGCAGAACGCTGCTCAGTGACGTCATTCCTGCTTTTACCTTTTCCCTTTCTCCCCACAGGGGCTGCTTTTTTTTCATTAGCTGCACTTCAGCATAGGGTCTTGGCCTCAAACCAACAAGACTTAGGTCGCCCTTCAAAACATTGAAAAGTTGCGGCCAATCATCAAAGTGACAGTAGCGGATGCTCCTTCCAATGGGGGTGACTAATTTCTCTGTGGCTATACCCTCTTTTTGCTTTTGCTCCGCCCCCACAACCATCGAGCGGAACTTGTGGATTGTAAAAACCCTGCCCTGGAAGGCAACCCTTTGCTGCTTGAAAATGATTGGGCCTGGCCCTCCGTAAAGCTTCACAAGGAGCGCGAGCAGCAGGAACACAGGGCTCATTACTATTATCCCAAAGAGCGCAGCGCTGAAATCCAGTATGCGCTTGGAGACGGCATAGCTTCTAGAGTGCATCAGTTAAATTAATGGAAAGCACTATTTAATACTTTTGAGTCCATATTTTTGGCAGGTGGAGCAGGATGGTTGTGCCAAGAAGGAGAAAACGCCAAAGGAAGGCAAAATTGCCCGAGGAGTGGCGAAGGATTGGCAGGCCTGAATGGGAGAGGCACCCTAAACTCCTTTCAGGGGCAAGGGCAGCAAGGAAAATGATAGTAGAAGGGGACCTTAAAGGCGATTGGCATGACTTTCGCACGCCTCTTGGAAAAGTTGAGTGGGAACTTGGGGTCTCAATATCCGACATTGTCAGGACGAAAATCAGGAAAGGGGCCTATAGCACGGCGAAGCCTGTTAGGGTCTTGGATTTGGGTTGCGGCGCAGGAACAGCCCTGCAAGCGTTAAAGGATAAATTCAAAGAACGGATTAGAACTGTTGGGCTTGTGATGGAAAAGACTCCTGGGGAGAAATATGCGGGGGTAGACAGGCTTGTTGTTGGGGAGATAAATGAGGCAAGGGTCAGGGAAAGGTTTGATGTGATATATTGCCGTACGGGAGCAACGACATATACCTGGCTGGGCGCAACTGCGCTGGAAAGGGTGATACGCTGGCTGAAGCCAGGGGGCAGAGCAGCACTTGAGATTAATCCCTACCTCAAAAAGAATGTAATGCCAGAAATGAGGAGCATCTTGATGGTAAACGGGATAAGAAAATACGAGTTCAGGGAAACGGATGCTGGAACTATACTACTATTTGAAAAGCCAGCAAAAAGGCTCCCCTAGGCTGCCCTTGCAAAAGGGAGCATTAAAAAGACAATTTTGATTGCAACAATTGTTCTGGTTTTGATTAGCGGATGCATTGGGCAACAGCCGCCAAAGCCCCGGGACAACAATATTATTGAAAACAATTATAAACCTGTTTTGCATTAAAGCAAATGGTGCGGAAAATGATTGTGACTATTTCTGGAATGCCGGGAAGCGGGAAAAGCACCCTTGCGCGAAACTTGGCGAAAGCACTTGGATTCAAGCACCACAGCGCGGGGGAGTTCATGAGGCAGATTGCCAGGGAAAGGGGCAAGTCAATCCTTGAACTGAGCAGGATTGCTGAAAAGGATGAAAGCATTGACAGGGAGATAGACGCAAGGACAAAAAGGCTTGCTGGGAAGGAGGACAACTTTGTGATGGACAGCAGGCTTGCGTGGCACTTTATTCCTGAGAGTGTTAAGATTTTTGTTGTGGTGGATTTAAGGGCTGCTGCTGCAAGAATTTTCAAGGATATGAGAGCAGATGAAAAGGAAAACACCAGTGTGGAAAAAACCCGGGAGAATTTGGAGAGGAGGATGAAGAGCGAGGTGGAGCGCTACAAGAAGCTCTATAAGGTTGATTACCTGGACAGGAAAAACTATGATTTTGTTATAGATACTAGCGATATTTCCCCAAAAGAGGCGCTTGGAAAGGCGCTTGGGCTGGTGAAACAATACCTTAAAAAAGGAGTAAAAACTTAATATAGGTCAATTAAAAATTTGGAAGGGTGATTTTTTGGAAAGGGTTAAGACTGGAATTAAGGGTTTGGATGAATTGATTAAGGGCGGAATCCCGAAAGGGAGCAGCGTGCTTCTTTCTGGCGGGAGCGGAACATGCAAAACAATCTTTAGCATGCAGTACATTTACAATGGTGCACAGCTATTTCAGGAACCTGGGTTGTTTGTAACTGTGGAGAGCAACGCAAAGAACATTATGTGGAACATGGAGAGCTTCAACTGGGACATCAAAAAGCTGCAGCAGGACAAGCTGATGGCCATCTATAGGCTTAAGGTTTCTCCCAAACAGGCTATAGAGAACCAGATTGAGTCAGAGCTGGAGGTAATAGAGAGCCAGGTGAAAGAGATGGGGGTAAAGAGGCTGGTGGTGGATTCAACAACAGCATTGGGTGTTCTAATCAAAGACCCTGGCAGCATCAGAAGCACTCTATTTGGGTTTGTGGATGCGTTAAAAGATTTGGACTGCACAACATTCCTTACAGCCGAAACAGAGAATGTGAAGACTACCTTCAGTGCCTTTGGCGTTGAGGAATTCATTGCGGATGGCGTTATCGCGCTTTACTTCACCCCTCCGCATAGAAGCATTTTTGTGAGAAAAATGAGGGGAACAGCACACGACAAAAATATCCATCCCTTTGATATAGGTACGGATGGAATCAACGTTAAAGCAAAGGAACAGGTGCTCTGGGAGGCGATTAAATAGTCGTGAAAAAGGAAAAGGCTGCGGTTAAAAAAAAGCGGGAATTGGAAGGCATAAACATTTTTGA
>JAFCCK010000117.1 GCA_017610245.1 Candidatus Iainarchaeum sp. | reverse complement strand
TTTACTTGAAAAGATTCACGCCGGCATCACTTCTCACAGTGGGGCTGGTTCTGTTGCATCCACTTTCATCCTTCTACCTCTTTTCCTTTCTTATTGTTTGGATGCTAGCGGCAAGGCTAAAGCGCATTGATTTTCCCTTCAGCAAAGCATTTGTCCTGATTTTGGTTGGAGTCCTCTCTTGGCTCTTCTGGCTTTATTCACTGCCCTATACATTAGCAGAATATGTTTCGATGGTTTCCTTTGAATCAGTAGAAAATATAAAGCCAATGCTGTTGAGCTTTTTCACCTTTTTCACCTTCTCATGGATTTTCATCCTGATTGGCTTGGTAAAATTCAACTCAAGGAAAAACCTTTTCCTCTTAAGCTGGTTCTTGTTCTCCTTTCTTTACGGAGCCTTCAGCTTTAGGCTTGCCATTTTCCTCTCAATCCCTGCAGCAGTTATTGCCGCGCATGGCTTTGGCATTGTTTTCGAAAAAACAAGAAAGTTTTTTCCCGTGCTGTTGACACTGCTGTTTGCCCTCTCATTTATAGTCGTTTTCAACCAAGCAGATTCAACAGGCTTTTTTGTCCATCCTGCTGAGAGAAAGGCAATGCAATGGCTGCAGCAAACTCCGGACAATGTAGTAATTGCCTCCCAATGGGACAGAGGGCACCCCCTTACATACCTCTCAAGAAGGGCAGTTGTAATGGATGGCTACTTTGAATTCGCACCGCAACTCGATGAAAGAAATGAATCATTGAAAACACTTGTTTCCTCCTCTGATTGCAGTAAGCTTCTCACCGAAAAAGAGAAATGGGATATCGACTATTTCTATGTGCATTACTCTGCCCTTGATTCAAGCACCTATAAAAACGGCTTGCTGGAAGCAGAGTGCAGTTTCATTTCACAAGTGTATGCGAGTGATTATGCAAGGGTGCTTGAGTTTGACTAATCTTCATTATACTCTGCCCTGAAAACTTTCTTGATATGCTTTGCTTTTTTCGCCCCCAAATTAGCGACTTTCTGCAGGTCCTTGCTGTAGGCGTTTGCAATCTCCTTAATGCTGCCAAATTCCCGCAGCAGGGCCTTTGCCATCTTTGGGCCAACAAAGGGCAATGATTCCACAACAAAGCGCTGCTGCTCTGCCAGTGTCATTCCCTTCCTTCCAATCCTAAGCCTTATATCATTTGTCTTTCCCAGCTGCTCCCTCTTCGCTATGTTATGCAGAAAATCAACTGTTTCTCGCGCGCAGGAGGTGAAGAGGATGGGCACCTGGTAATTCAATGCAGCAGAGGTGAGCGCGCCAATAATGCTGTTTTTGTGGATGTTCCTCAAGGAATAAATTCTGCTGAAATCACCCTCCACTATAAGCAATGGCTTTTCATAGTTGCTCTTCATGCTGACAAGCTGCTCAAACAGCCTGCCATCTATAATGCTTTGTAGGAAATCCTCAACTGTTTTTCTTTCAGCGACAATGCCATCGCTCAGTACATAATCCCCAACATCAAGCACCTTTACCCTCACATCACAGCCAAGCTCTTTCAATTTCTCAGCAATTGCGGAATTCTGTTCCCTGCTATCAATATAAATTACAATCTTTTCCTCGCCCTTCTCCCTGTGCTTTTCAAGGGTTTCCTGCTTTGCCCTCTTCCTTTTTACCATCATTCCCACCCTTCCAATGTTGTTTGCTTCTTCCCTTCCTTTTCTTTTTTCATTTCTGCAAGAGTGCGGTGCATCCTCTTCTCTTTGTGGAACGAAACCCAGTAAAATGCCTCATCCCTGGTTTTCTCAGCCATGAGCACAACTACCTTTCCCTTGCTAAGCCTGCCTGTCCTGCCCCTCCTTTGTATTGCCCTTATTTCGCTCGGCACTGGCTCGTAAAATACAACCAAATCAACTGCAGGAATGTCAAGGCCCTCTTCAGCAACACTGCTTGCCACAAGGCAATTGTATTTTCCCTCTTTCAATTCCTCTATTACTTTCACCTGCTCTTTCTGGCTCATGCCCCTGTCAGTAGCCTTGGTTGCCTGTCCAATGAAGCGCTTTGGCTTGATGAAGGGAATCTCCCCCAAAAAATCAACAAGCTTTTTTATGCTGCTCCTGTAGTGGTTAAAAACAATAGCCCTGCTCTCTGAATGATTTTTGAATTGCGTTTCAAGAATCCTGCCTAGCTCAGAAAGCTTTGGGTGCTCAATGCCCTCTGACTGTAGTTTTTTCGCAAGCAACATTGCTTCGTGTATTCTCTTGTTCTTTAGAAACATCTTTAGCGCCCTAGAAGCTTTCTCCTCCTTGCCGCTCTCTACCGCCCTCCCCAAATAATCATTCAATGCGCTAATCCCCTGTGTTTCAAGCAACAGCAGTGCGTGAGACGCCTTCATCAATGCAGCAAGCTTTGAGGCAGCGGCATACAGCGACGGCTGTCTCTTTCCATGGGTTTGAATTCTTTTCCTTATCTTTTCCTGCAGCTCAAGCTGCCTTTTTTTGCTGAGATACTTTATGTTAGCTGTTGGCACTAGCCCCATCCTTCTAAGTGAAACCAACTGCTCCCCCAAAAAGCTTTCAAGGCAGTTCTTTATCCTAAGAAAATCTGCTGGGAGCTTTACCCTAACCCACTCAGTTTCAATCTCCTGCACATAGGGCTTTACATCGCCGTCCTGTGCGGTTTTCACTTCAATGTTTTTTATGAAAAGGTTGCCACACACTGTCTTTATTTTTTCTTCCTTGCTACCGGGGGAGGCTGTCAAGCCAAGAATAAGCCCTTGGGGGAACTGCTCAATGTACTTTTTTGCAATGTATACATAGCTGTAATTCCCTACCGCCCTATGGCACTCATCAAAGATGCACAGTACTACTCCCTCCAAACTAATTCTGTCATGCTTCAAATCATTCTTAATGGTCTGGGGAGTGGCACTCACAACTGTTGCCTTTTCAAAAAGCTCTTTTCTTTTTTTTGGGGGAATGCTGCCAGTAAGGAGCACTATTTTTTCTGCTGGGATGCAGGTTTTATTTTCAAATGATTTAGCATGCTGCTCAGCCAGGGGCTTTGTAGGTGCCAAGAATAACACTTTCCCCCCTTTCTTTTCGAGCAATTGCGTTGCAAGCACTATTGCAACAATTGTTTTCCCGAGGGCAGTTGGGGCTACAGCCATTGTGTTGCCCTTTTCCAATACAGCAGCAGTAAGTGTTGATTGGTAGGAACGAGCCTCGATCGCATTCTCCCTTATCAATGGGTGCTCTATAAACCGCTTCATTTGGAAAGCCTTTAATTAGAATAGGATTTAAATTAATTTAAAGCTTTTTACTTAATTTTATGCTATTTTTGCCATAGATTTAATTTTTTTGCATCAAAGAAGGCATAGCCTTTTATTATTTTCCAAAAAAACCTTATATAGTGCTTTATTCAAGCGGAGGTGTCCTTAATTTGGCTGAATTGCCATTAGCAGCTGTTGACAGAATA
>JAFCCK010000116.1 GCA_017610245.1 Candidatus Iainarchaeum sp. | reverse complement strand
ACCAACATGGTAAGGCTTTTTGATGCCTGCCCTCTTGTGTCCTTTTTTGGGCGGGCTAAGCCTGAAAACAGGCTTCAAACCAAGTTTCTGCATTTGACGCTTGTCCTCCAAAATTTTTTTTGCGAGCTTTTCAAACGATTCAATCTTTTGCCCCTTTAAAAATTCCTTATCCAGCCTTTTATTTCCAGGAAGAAGCCCTCTTTTGCGCAAAAGTAGCGCCAGTGTTTCAGCATCTATTTCCCCCCAGGTCAAAAATGACTGTGCCCTTTCAAGCATGCCCTTGTCCTTTTCCTCAACCAAAACTAGGTGGTTAACTCTATGCAGCCTAAGCACTTCAAGCGTTCTCCTGAGTTTTGGATTCACTCCAACAGCTCCTCGAAGCCTTATTGCTGCCAGCATGCCCCTCATCTCCTCTCCATTTTTTTAACTATCGCATTACTTGCCTTCATCTCGGTTGTCTTGCTTAAAGCATTAATTGTTGCCCTAATGAAATTCAGTTTTGTGCTCGTCGCGCCAGTCACCTTGCACCACACATCAGTTATGCCCGCAAATCTTAAAACATCCTTTATGTTATCCCCTGCAACCAATCCAACGCCGCGAGGAGCAGGAAGCAGCGTAACTCTTGCAGCAGCATTCTTCCCTGTTACCTTAAATGGTACAGAGTGCTGCGTATTGCAAGTGCACTCCCAGCTGCCACAGCCCCTACCTACTTTCACAAGATTCAGTTTGGCATTGTTGGTTGCCTTATTAACAGCAGGCCATTTCTCTGCATCCTTTGCTGTCCCCAAGCCAATGTATCCATTACGATTTCCAACCAAAACAGCTACTCTAAATGAAAACTTTCTGCCTGCTCTAACTACTCTCGTTGTTTTTTTCACATCAACAATATTTTCCTCAAGCTGAAGCAATGCATCAGCGATTTCTGGCTCCAAAATCGGCTTATTTTCCTTGAACACTTCTTCGATGGAGGTTATTTCCCCAACGCGAACCTTTTTGCCTAGCTCTGTTTTTGGCACCCAGTCAGCCAGTCTTTTCTCTCTCTCGTCCACTACCTTAATCTCTTCTTCCACTTTTTCCTTCCCTTTCTCTTTTTCTTCTATTTCTATCATTCCTTTTCCCCTTCCTTCGCTATTTTTTCCTTTACTGCATTGAACAGCTTTGTGAGCTCCCTTACATCAATTTTCTTCTTCAAATATTCTGAAAACTTTTTGTTAAATTGTTCCTCATTAAGGCTTTTTGCAAACTCCTCAATATGTTTTCCGCTGATTCTTTCCTCACCAGGCAAAGCGCTTTCCTCAAACCTCACCTTGAGACCATTATCCAATGCTCCCTTCAATGTAGCGAAAACCCTTGAGCCATGCACTGGAGTGTTAAAACCAATATCCAGGATTGCCTCCTGTATTTTTGCCTTCTTTGCCTTGGCTCCCAACAACATTCCTGTAAGGTACGCACTCGGCAGATTCTTGTCTGCTTTCCATCCAAACCTCTCAAGCTGCTTGCTTGAAGTATGCACCAAAATCTTATCGCCTTGGGGATGGAACTCAATCAACTGCACAACAATATAGCGATTCGATTTTCTAACGCACATTCTAGGAATACCGCTTTTAACCAAGCCAAGCCTCTTGCTGTAGTTGGTTTTGCCCTCTCTTCTCCTCCTGAAGGGAACAGTGTAATTGCTTTTTGCCTTCATGCTTACTTTGCCTCCTTTTTCCCTTCAACATATGCCTTGAGGTATTTTTTGCCTTTGAAGTAATTCCCCTTTATCATTCTGTAGAGCTTGCTGTATCCAATCTTTCCAACAGCCTTTGGGTTCTTTTCCTTCAATTCTTTAAGCATTCTTCTCTGTGCCCTAACTCTCCTAACCCAGCTTCTCTTCTCCTTCGCCCTTACCTTTTTTGTTCCTTTTCTTTTGCCTCTGCCCCTCTTTCTCCCCTTCGCCTTCTTTTCCTTTAGCTTCCTTGCCCTTACCCTACTTTGGCTCTGCAGCTTTCTTTTCTTTATGATTCCTTCCTTCACAAGTTCCCTTACATCATCCTTGGTCATGACTTCCTTTATCCTATCGGTTTCATCTGGATTGAACCATACACGTTGTATGCCTACTTTCAGCACACTTGCCGCAATCCTCTTAACCCTGTCCAAATCCACTCAGCTCACCCGTTCAATACTGTTATACCCTTCTTTTCAGCCTTTTCCAGCAATAGCTTCCTCTTTCTCTTGCCCAATGCTGCCCCAAACAACACTGCAGCATTCTTTCCAGCTGCTGCTTGCTGCAATTCAGCCTCGTTCCTCACAAGAACAACAGTATAGCCACTAGGATGCTTGCCCCTAATGTCCCTTGCTGTCCTATAACCTGTTTTTGGATATGCTCCATCCTCTTTTTTTCTGTAAATGTCAATGCCCCTAGGCTTCCTCCATCTCTGCCATTTCTCTTTTGATTTCTTCCTCACACTTCTCTTGCCAAATCTGCCCCTGAACAAAAATCTCTTCTTTTTCTTTATCTTTTCAACCAGTGCCTTCACTTCCTTACTTTTGGGCTTCCTCTTTGGAACAGCCTTTCCTTTCCCTTTCTTTGCAGCAGGCTTTCTCCCCTCTTTTTTAACCGCTTTCTCCTTTGCTTCCTCAATCTTTTCCTTTTTCTTTGCAGCTGGCTTGCCCTTCTTCCCACCTTTGGCTTTTGTAGCAGGCTTTTTGCCCTCGGCTTCCTTTTTCTTTTCCATCTTGCTCTTTTTCTTTTTGCTTTCCGCCATTTCCTGCACCTACTTCCCCTTGCTCACGATGAATATGCCGTCCTGGAAAATCCTTCTGTCCCTGCCACTAACCTTAGTTGCCTTCTCCAGGTTTGCTGCAGTTTGGCCAACAGCTTCCTTGTCAGCTCCCTTAACAAAGATTTCCTTTCCCTTTGCCTCAACCTTCACACCTGGCAGTATCTTGGCTGTCCTTGGCTTTTTTTCTCCAGCAAAATTGTTTATTTCAACCACATTGCCCTTAACGCTAACGCTTATTGGAAAGTGGCTGAACACAATTGCGAGCTTGTATTCAAACTCTTTCTCCAGTCCCGCAACCATATTCCGCAAATGCCCAACAACCGTTTTAAGCCGAGCATTCATCTTCCTTGTTGCAGGAACCGCTTCCATCTCAAGGCCCTTTTCAATTTTCTTGAACGAGATTCCCTTAACCTTGAAAATCTTGCTGTTCTCCTTCCCAGAAGCTTTCATTGTAACTCTATTGCCCTCTACTTCCACACCTATCCCTTCAGGCAGCACAATCCTCTCCTTAATGCTTTCCTTAATCATCTAATCGCCTCAGTAAACAAATGCAAGCAACCTGCCTCCAATGCCACGCTTTTTCGATTCGCTGTGGGTCAAAACCCCTTTTGGGGTGGAAACAATCAATATGCCAATGTCCTTTGCAGGCAAATACCTTTTCTCGTATTTTTCAAA
>JAFCCK010000115.1 GCA_017610245.1 Candidatus Iainarchaeum sp. | reverse complement strand
GTACTTGTTGGATTCAAGTCCCCTAAAGAAATTAGTATTGCCATTAACAAGCTGTTGGATGAGCCAAGGTTAAGGCAAAGCCTTGAGATAAACGCCCTCTCGTATGGGAAAGCATGGCTCTGGGAAAATATTGGAAACAGTTATTTGCACCTTTTCGAAGGCATAATCAAGGGTTAAAAAATCTAAATTGTTAAAGGAAAAAGGTTCGCTTTTTAAAAAACCAATTCTTTTATTTGGCAAAGGTGGTATATTATAGCGGTGTGGTTGGGGGCTTGAGCTGTTGCCGCAAGGCAACCGAGAGAGTTCCTTGGAACTCTAACTCAAGTTACAATCACACCACTTCTGCATTGGGTGGAGGTATTCAGAGAAATTCGAAAGAATTTCAAAGAACTTTGACGCCCAATGCATTATCGCCTTTTCTAACTCCTGGTTTTTTATACTATTTTAGCGTATAGTTTAATGCTAACTGCCTTGGTGAAATGAGTGGAGGAAAAGCAAGCAAGCATTAACAGGGTTCCCACCGGCATAAAAGGATTTGACGAACTGGTTGAAGGGGGGTTTCCCGAAAAAGCATTGGTTCTCTTGGGAGGCTCGACAGGAACAGGGAAAAGTACTTTCGCAATGAATTTTTTGGTGCATGGAGCAATGAATGGCGAGCCAGGAGTTTACGTTTCACTGGAAGAAGCCGCAGAGGAAAATGAGATGCAGATGAGGCTGTTTGGATGGCCTGTTGAAAAGCTGAAAAGGGAAAAAAACCTGCTTGTGACACAGCCGGAGTTGTACGACTTTGATAAGCTGGTTACTCACCTAGAGGACAGTGTTACAAAGATAGGGGCAAAGAGGTTGGTGCTGGATAGCATTTCCTTGATAAGTATGTACTTCAAGGATGAGTTTAAGGTAAGGAGGTCGCTCATCGACCTGGAAAAAACATTGAAGGGTTTGGGATGCACAACAATTGCAATAACGGAGATAAAGGAAGGGGCAAAGGGAGTTTCAATGTATGGTGTGGAAGAGTTTGTTGTTGATGGTGTTATAGTGCTTTACTTTATTAAAAAGGAAAACGTTTTCAGTAGGGCGATTGCGATCAGAAAAATGCGCTCAACAAACCACAGCCTGAAAATTCATCCAATGCAGATTAGCACACCTGGAGGAGTTATTATTTATCCGGGAGAAGAGGTTTTCACGGAGTTCTGACGTATTCAAATATTTTTAAACAGTTAAGTTTACTCTTTATATGAATTAAATGCAGTTGGTAGGTGATAGTTGTGCCAGAGAGAACAAAAACAGGCGTCCCAGGATTAGATGAAATACTCGACGGTGGAATCCCAAAGGAAAATCTTGTAGTAATAAGTGGTGATCCCGGGAGTGGGAAAACCTGCCTGTGTCTGGAGTTCCTCTATTACGGGGCAATGAAGTATAAAGAACCAGGGGTTCTCATTTCACTGGAGGAAAGCGAGGAGGAGATGATCAAGATTGCCTCTTTCTTTGGATGGGATTTCAAAAAGCTTGTGGATGAAAAAAAGGTTGAAATAATTGCTGTTGAATTATACGACTTCGAAAAGCTGAGGGCCACTGTGGAGGATGCAATTACCAGACTCAATGCAAAGAGGCTTGTGATAGATCCTGGGGTAGTATTCAGGCTATACTTTGAAAGAGAGCTAGACGCGAGGAAAAGAATACTCTCCCTGGGGAGAACACTTAAGAAAAGCGGCTGCACGGCAATCATCACAAACGAAATTTCACTGGACAAAACGAGCAGCCTGTTCGGTCTGGAGGAGTATGTTGCCGATGGCGTCATACTGCTGTATCACACAAAGCTCGAGGACCGGTTTATTAGAAGCATTGGTGTATTGAAAATGCGCGGTACAAAGATAAGCGAAAAGTTGCACCCTATTACAATCTCAAAGGATGGCATAAGGATTTTGGCAAAGCAAGAGTTGTTCGAGGAGGTGTGAATGGCAAGAAAGAGGAAAGCTGGGAAAAAGAAGGCAAAAAAGTCGAGGAGAAGAAAGCCTGGGAAAAAGCTTGTGGGGAAGAAAGTGGCTAAAAGCCAGCCGACTGCAAGAAAAGAGCTGAGTGAGAAAGAGCTGATAGAACTGTTGAGCCCGCGAAGGGAGTTTGATTTAAAAATCTGGAAAACGTTTGAGGAGATGCCCAAAAAATTCTGCATAATGTTGGTGGAAAAGCTCTCTGAGTATGGGGTGCTTAATACACGACTTGTGAAATATTTTGTGGACAAAAAAATGAAGGGAATTTACGTAACGATTAACAAAAACCTTGCAGATTTAATTGAAAACTTTAATGCGGAGGGAATTCCAACAGACAACATTATCTTTATAGATGCTATTAGCAGAATGATTGGAGACAACGAGATTAGGGGGAGCAATTTCTACTACCTCGATTCTCCAAGAGATATGGTGGAGTTAAGCGTCGCGCTGGAGAAGGCAATAAGTAAAATAGGGGATGAGGAAAGGTTTGTTATAATAGATTCCCTTACGACGCTTCTTGTTTATAATAAGGAAAAAATTGTTGAAAAACTCGTTCATTCGATTTCTGGGAAAATTCGAGCATGGAATGCGAAGGGAATATTCATCTTAATGGAGTCAACGAAAAAGGAAACAACAAACACCTTGGCGCAATTCTGCGACAGGGTTATAACACTCTGAAAGGCTATTTCAAATAAACGCTTTCTGCTGAGATTTCCTGCAAGAGCTCTTCAATCCGCTGCCTTAGGGAGGAAAGTGCTTCGCGCTCCTTCTCCAAGCGAGCTTTCAGGGTTTCAAGCGAAAATCCTGTTTCCTGAATTGCTCTCTCGGCCTCTTTGAACTTTTCCTCGAGCAGGGAAATCTCCTTTACAACAGGCTTTTCCTTCAACTCTTTTTCAATCGACTGGAGCTTGCTATCTATCTCATTAAATTTCCAGTAATTCTCCGAGAAGAAGTTGAATGCGAGCAGTTCGTCAATGGTGGAAAGTCTTTTGTCCTTCTCCCTTTCCTTTAACTCAATTGTGCCGGTTTCAATCGCTTTCTTCAGTTGCTGGAGAACTGCCTTAATGGTTTCTCCCTTAGGGTCTTTCTTGAACAACTGCAAAGGATTCTGCTGCAGCTGCTGTACTGTTTCCCGCACGGTTGCTGGCAGCTCTGCCCTGCCACTCTCAATTGCCTTGGAAAACCTCTTTAGGGGCTTGTCGATCGAGGCCATTAGTGAAACGAGCTCTGTCTTTTTCTCCTGCTTTTCCTTCAATAGCGAGCTCTTCCTCTCCTGCAAAGTAGCTATTTCTTTGAAGGAAGCCGAGTTTCTTAAAGCGTTGAGCTTTGAGGTAATAGCCTTCCTGTCCTTCTCTGCAGCCTCTAGCGAGAGCTTAGCTTTATCAATTTCTTTCTCTGTTGAAGCAACTACCCTGCTTTTCTCTTTGACCTCTTCAATGGATTCCTTGAGGGGCTTTTCCAAA
>JAFCCK010000114.1 GCA_017610245.1 Candidatus Iainarchaeum sp. | reverse complement strand
TATTTTTACTGCAGGGGTTCCCGAGCGGTCAAAGGGGCGAGACTCAAGATCTCGTGGCTTAGTGCCTTCGGGGGTTCGAATCCTCCCCCCTGCATTAATGACTATTGCCGAGAAGAAAATTTTGAGCCGGCTTAAGGATAGCGGCATTCCCTATGGGCTTTTTGAGCACGAGCCTATTTATACCTGCGAGCAGGCAGCAAGGGTTCGCGGTGTAACTCCCAAAGAAGGAATAAAATGCCTTCTGCTGAAAACAGACTATGGATTTGTTCTGGCGCTTACACGCGGTGACAGAAGGCTGGATATGAAAAGAATTGCTGCTCTTGAAAATGTAAAGAAGATTGGATTTGCGAATGAAAAGGAAATAGAGAAGATTGCAGAGTGCCCGAAGGGCTGCGTGCACCCATTCTGCAATGTTAAAACCTATGCGGATAGGGCACTGCTGGAGAACGACACAATAGAATTCAATCCAGGCTGCCATGATAAAACAGTTAAGATGAAGGTTACCGATTTGATGAAGCTTATTGGAAACGCAGTAATCGAGGAAATCAGTATTTAGCCAGAACCTATTTTGTGAGTTTTAATAGTATCCCAGCCCAGTTCCTGCTTGGGCTGATTCTAATCCAGCTTCCCCACAATGTGCGCCTTATTCCAGAGCACATGCTTCTGAAGAAATTGTAGTAAACCTTTCCCCTGTATCTTCCCGCTGCAGGGCAAGAAATAAGATTGCCGCTTGCAGTATCAATAAAGCTCCTGATTCTAGTAAAGCGGTTTTCCCTGACAGTGAAATGGGCTACAAGTTCCTCCAAGTCTAATGGGTCAAAGCCAAGTGGAATAACATCCGGCAAATAGTAGTCCCTGTCAACAATTCCATTGCCCGTAGTATCTGTTCCGTTGAAAAGCAAATCCTGCCTTCCTCCTGCGCCATCAATAGTAAAGTTTGTTTCTCTGCCCAGCAAGAGATATACTTTTTTATATTGTCCCTCGTCGGTTACATAAAATTTGTATTTATATGTGTCGTTCAATGAGCTGTTTGTAACATCTAGCAACTCTGCAAATGCCAGCTTATCGATGCTTTGGTAATCGTCATCATAGTACATTGTATCGTTTAATGGAGTTTTGCCATTTACCTTCAAAATGTTGCTGCTGCTGAAGTTAGCGAAGCTCTGGTCTGCAAACTGGCAGTTCCCATCTGCGTTTAAGTAAAGTGTGTCGTCGTAAAAGGATTCAACATCATAGGTAACGCCGGAGAGCTGAACCGTTGAAGGCCATGTCCACGTAAAATCAATTGACCCTAAGTCTGTTGCAAGAGAATTGCCATCCAGGGAAACGGGCACTCCATTCAGGGGGTCGCCATTTCTAACATCAATTTTAACATCAGTGGTGTCACATCTGTAAGCAAACCATTGGTCATCTAGCCAAAAAGGTTCTTCGGCTTTTGGTCCTGTTGTCACTGAAAGCTTGTAGTAGAACGGAACCTCTCTTTGCACGCCTGCATTATCAGTGTATCTCACACAACCAGCACTTAATCCCTCGTTTGTTTCGCAGGCTTCCCTTCCAATCATAATTGGTGTGAAGCTCGCAGCGGAAACAAGCGGCAGAGTGAATAGCAAAAATGCTGCCAGAAACAGAGTTCTTTTATAAATCCCCATAAAAGATGCTCCTTTAAGAAATGCTTTTTAATCTTTGTTTTCCCGTTTTTTCCTCAAGAAATAGGCGATTGATAGCTCTTCCGTGCGTTGGAATATTATCAGCAGTAGTGGAAGAAAGTGCGCTTGCAAAAATCTCACTGGTTTTTTCCAAGAAACCCCCTTTAGCTTGTTAAGCTCCCGTATTTCCTTTAAATCCTGCTCCATTTCCGGGAGGAAGCGGAGCACAATATAAAGGGAAAGATAGACTGTTTCAGGAATCCTTGTCCTTTTCATTGCCTTCACTATTGAAAACACGTCTGTAGTATAGGAAAAGAATGCAAAGGAAAGCAGCACCACATAAATGCGAAGGTTTGCTGTAAGAACAACGCGGAAAATGTTTGGAATTTCCGGCAAAAGAAAAATAAATACCGCATCAGTGAGTAGTATAAATGGCAGAAGCGAAAGCAAAAGCTTTGGAAGCTCGCTATAGCGGGCAATAACCAACAAGAGTAGCACAAACCCAAGCATTATTGCTTGGTGCAATGGCTCTTGTGTGAGAAAGGAAAGCCCAGGCAGCAAAAATGCAATCAGGAGCTTTGGTGTCAGAGGCCAGCACGAAAAAACCGTTTTACTGTTGTAGAGGAACATTCCTTCAGTTCACCCCCTTCAATCAGTAGGACGCGGTCACAGTAGTCAAGCAGTTTTCTATCATGAGTTGCAACCAAAAATGCTTCCCTGCTGTTGTTTATCCAGTTGTAAACAGTTGCTTTATTCTCCACATCCAGCCAAGTGGTTGGCTCATCAAGCAGATAGAGCTGTCCCTGCTGCAGGGAAGCAAGCGAGAGCAGTTTCTTCTGCCCCTTACTTAATCGCTCCGGAAAATTTTTTGCAAGCTGTTGCAAGCCAAAGAAACGCATTCTTTGCATACTGCCGATTTCCTGCTGCACGCTGTTCTCAAAAAAAATGTGGTCAGGGTTCTGTGGGGAAAAAGAGAAATTTGATTGCAGTTCAACGATTCCCTTAATTGGAACAAGTCCTGCAATCGCTTTGAGCAGTGTTGTTTTTCCAGAGCCGTTCAAACCGATTAGAGCAACTTTTTCTCCTTCGTAAAGCTTCAGATTAATGTTGTTTGATTCAAATCCTTCTCTTTTAATTGAGAACTCTGCCTGCAATAATTTTTTTCCAATGCTATGCTTTCTCCTTTTTGGGAATTTTTGCAGTGATTTTCCAAGAAATATCTTTCCTTCACTTTCCACAAAGCCCTGGTCTTTATCAAGCCAGAGTATAGTTTTCTTTCCCTTAAACGATTTAATTATTTTCAGGAAGCGGTTTGCCTGAAAAGGGTCAAGCAGTTCAAGGGGCTCGTCCAGAATAAGGGTATCCATGCCATTGCATAGGTTTGCAATAAGATTCACCCTCTGCTTTTCCCCCTCTGAAAGCTCAAAAACTGATTTTTCCCAAAGCTCCTCAATACCAACTCCTTGTGGCAGAGCAGCGCCGATTTCCTCCTTAACCGTCAATGCAAAGAACTGTGGACTCGGGTTCTGCATCAACATCCCTGTTTTGCCTGAGATAGTGTATGTTCCATAGATTTCTGCCTTTATGAACTCTGGTATTAGCCCTGCCAGAAGCAGCCCAAGCGTTGTTTTTCCACTTCCATTTGGGCCAATCACTACCAAAAACTGTTTTTCCCGCAGAGAGAACTCAAAGCTTTTGAAAACAGTTTTTCCATTGAATGAAATGGAGAGGTTTCTCGCTTTAATCAAGGTAATCACCCAGCCTTGACTTTATGACTGAAACAAAAAGCAGTGCCACAACAACGAACTC
>JAFCCK010000113.1 GCA_017610245.1 Candidatus Iainarchaeum sp. | reverse complement strand
AGTGAAAAATCGCCGCTAATTTCTGCTGCCTTGGCATCAGCAGCAAACAGCATTAAAACTATTCCCAGAAAAACCATTTTCTTATTCATTTTACTACCCCCTAAGCCAAACCTCTTTTGGTTGCTTTTTGCTTGAATAGCCCCTAAGAGCTTTCTCTATCAAAACGATTAAAGCAATTGCTATTGCAAGGACAATCAAGCCGAGAAGTACATTGCTTCCAACAAAAAACAGTCCAGCGAGTAATCCTTCTCCCAGCTCCTCTTCTTCTGCAGCGGCTTCCACAACAAACTCTATTTCCCTGCTTGTCTTGAATTCATCCGTTTTCGCTTCAATATTTGCCTTGTAGATGCCCTCTTCCACACCTGTTGTTGTAATATAGAGCTGCACATCTTTGCTATGCCCTGCTTTCAGCGAGACATCTCTCAAACTGGGCGCGAACGCTCCAGAAGGCAGCCCAACCAATTGCACTGTAATTCCTTCCATGTCATGCTCACTATTATTTTCGATGCTCACTATAAAGGTGGTTTCCTCTCCCTGGATTGCCTTAACCTGCAGTGGATAGGAAACAATCTCAAGGTCCTCGCTAAAAGGCAGCTTTTCCACCACCTCAAACTCAAGTGTTTTAGTTATACTCTCGCCATTGAATTTGACAATAACCTCAAAGCTGTATTCTCCCAGTGGAGTGTCCTCTGTGCTGGAAACAGAAATGTAAATGTATTTCTGCTCCTTGGAATCGAGCTCAAACCTTTCATCTGAAACATCTATACTAATGCCCTCTCCATCAAAGTCCTCAGCTATATTGATTCTATAATCAAGCTCTGTATCGCCAGTGTTCTTTACAATGAGCGTAAATACCTCGCTCAAACACTGCTCTATTTTGAGGTCGTTCTCAAGCAATTCAATCTCAGTTGCTTCAATTTCTCTTACATAAATGCATTTTGTTTTCTCTTCGTTCCTGCCTGTAGCAGGATCCCATACAATGAGTGTAAGGTCATGCCTTCCAGTGTCATCATCAAACCTCGGGGTAACATAAATCCTGAATGTTTTCTCTTCGTTTTCCTCAAGCAGTATGGTGCTGTCATATTCTGTTGGGAGGTCACTCACAACAGCCACTTTCAGCTCAAGCTCTTCTCCGCTCAGGTTTCTAACGGTATAGCTTACTCTTTCCTCTTCTCCCTTCTCTGCATACTGGCAGCCACTTGAAAATTCAACAATGAAATCAATTTCTTCATCCAAGCAATCTTTCACATCAATGAAGGCGGTTTCCTTTACCTGCTCCTCCTCTGCTTCAGCAAACAGGCTCACCCTGTAATCCCCGAGCAGGGTTCCTCTGCCAGGATGCACATATACCTTCACATACTCCTCTTCAAACGCATCCAGCACAATTTCCTGGGGCTCAAAATATGGAAGCAGCATCTCGTTATCAGCCCAGAGCCTTATCTCCTTCAATTCGTTTGAGTTATTTTTCACCAGGACAGAGAAGTAATCTTGCTCGCCCCTGCAAATATCGCCCTCATAAACAATCAATTCCACCTCTGGCTCGCTTACTGTTTTTACCTCTACCACATAAAATACTGCCTCTATTCCGGCTTCAGCAAACAGGAATGCGAAGTAGCCACTGCTTGGAGCATCAATTGTCCTGATGTTCAGGGTTACATTTGTCCTTTCCCCTGCATTGAGGCAAATATCTGCGAGAGAGGGCTCTGCTTCAATGTAAAGGGAATCTGTATCTCCTGTGAGGGTGAGGCATTCCGCTGCCTCTCCGCTATTCTCAATGGTAATCTGCACCCCGATTGAATCATTACTTCCCATAAAAACAGTGCTGGTCTCAGAGTACATGGCAAGGTCAAGCGCAAAGGCATTCACTGCCAACATAAGCATGAACAATGCTGCAATAAGGGCCCTCTTCATTTACCTGCCCTCCATTCTCTTCACAAACCTTGCAATAAAAGCAATGAGCAATACTGCTGCAATCAAAGCCAAAGCTGAATTCAGCAAAAGTCCGGATGTTATTTCAGGCATCGCAAACATGGTGAAAAAGCCGGTTACAGCATCAATTTCTGTGCCATCTTCCCCATTTCCTGTTTCCTCTTCTCCCTTCTCTGCAGTTCCCCTAAAAACAATGTGCAGCATTTTCACTTTCCTGCTGCTCCCAGCTTCAACATCCAGCTTGCTCTCATAGGTCTGCCCTTCCAAATCACTCCTTGGAAATAGTGTAAGGGTAATATTTTTGCTTTTTCCCGCCGGGATTGTTCCACTGTAAGCGCTCAATTCAAACTGTGTTGGAGCAGAAAATTCAATTGAGAAATCCTGTGAGGAATCACTGTCATTGGTAAGCCTGATGTTAACTTCCTTTGCCTCATCATATAAATAGATTGTGTTGGGCGCCTCTATATCAACCGCCCAAGTGCCTAGGCAAATTATCATGAAGGCCAAAAAGGCAAAGAGGTATTTCATTGTTAAAAAACCCAAACCCCTTATGTATAAGACTTCACTCGTTCACTATATTATGTTATATATTTCCTGTTGCCGAAGTATTTAAAGCTATCGTTTCATACCCAAGAAGTGGGGTTTTTTGCCATAATCGGCTTAAATGTTTCGTGTTATTATGGATAAGGTGGAGGTAATGCCCAGGGTTAGGATAAAGCCTCTCGGATATGTGCTGATTTTTGTTGTTATTGCAATAGCTGTATTTCTGCTTTCCCAGCCGCAGCCTGAACGCCCCCTTATTACGGATAAAAAAATAGTTGTAATAGGCATCGATGGAATGTCCCCCATTATTGCGCAAAGGCTTATGGAAGAGGGGAAAATGCCCAATTTCAGCAGGCTGGCTAAGCAGGGCACATTCAAAGAGCTTGCAACCACCAACCCTGCTGAGACGCCAGTTGCGTTCAGCTCCTTTGCAACTGGCACTAACCCAGGCAAACATGGAATCTTCGGCTTTTTGGAGATAGACCCTGATACATATCTGCCCGAGCTTGGGTTGGTGAAAGTGGAGCAACGCTTCCTGCAGCTGCCCATTGCGGTAAACCAGAAGCAGGGCACTGATTTCTGGCGGTTGCTGGATGACAAGGGAATAAGAAGCATTGTTTTTCAAGTGCCAATGGACTTTCCGAGTGAGGAACTTTACGGCGAAACTTTGGCCGGATTGGGCGTGCCCGACATTAGGGGCACAATGGGAACATTCAGCTATTTCACAATTGAAGAGGTTGATGAAACCGACCCAGAAACAGGCGGCAAGAGGATTGAGGTCAAGGAGAGAAAGGGCATTATTGAATCCTACATCCTTGGCCCAAAGGATGTTAAAGTACCTGTTATTTTCATAAAAAAGGGCAATACAGTGGAGATTGAAGTGCAAGGACAAAAGCAAACTATTCAGGAGGGCAGCTGGAGCAACTATTTCACTGTTTCCTTTCCCCTTGCTCTTTTTGTTAACCTGCAAGGAATTGGAAGATTCTATTACATAAGCG
>JAFCCK010000112.1 GCA_017610245.1 Candidatus Iainarchaeum sp. | reverse complement strand
GCCGTTAGCAAATGGTACCTCAGCCTTCTTAAAGGACTTGAAGTTTTTTAAAACCAGCTTCTGTATCTTAACCATTCACATCACAGCAAAAAGGCTAAACAACAGTAATAATTATGGCGAAAGACATTTAAAAAAGTTCAGCCCTCACTTCCCAAAGCTGTTTTTTATGTAGTAAAAGGGAATCGCGAGGTTGCTGAATGCAATGCCAAACAGCCAGAATATGATAAAGACAATGCCGCCAATCAACTCACCCAAAACCAGGGTGCCAATCAAATTGCCAATTCCAATGATTACGCCGGAGATTATTGAGACAATCACGAGGAAAACAAGCACCTGCCAGAATCTCCCCCCTGTGAAAACCCAGCTTTTCACCAAGGCTTCCTTTGCCTTTAGCCCCTCAACAGCCATTGCAGGGACAGTGAAGGAGAGCTTCACAGCGGTGTAGAGCAGCAGCAGGCCCAGGCAGATAAGCAAGATGAGACCCACAATGCTGTTCAAGGCCGAAACTAGGATGAAAAGCCATGCAATTGTGACAAAGAAGGCCACGATAATGAAAAAGAACACTGCCAACACAGCAATATTTCCCCTGCTTTCGAGCGTTGCTCCCAATACCTTTCCAAGGGAGGGCTCTCCAGCAGAAAAATCACTGGCAAGCCTGCTGTAGAGGAATGTAACGGCAATCCCTACAATAGCGAGAACTAATGCAAGCAGCGCAACAACAGCCACTTCAATCGGATACATTGCAGCGAAATGGACAGGGAAGGCAGCCAATGGGCTCTCCGGAATATTCTCCAAAAAAAGCGCCTCAACCAGCAGGTTGGATATTGGGCCCTGGAATATGAAGAGCAGGGCAAGCATCAACACAGGGAGGAGCAGCGCAGGGAGCAGGATAAGCGGCTTTTTCACAATGCTCTGGAATGCCCTCACAATGGATTCAATCAATGCAAGCACCTCTTCCCGGGTGTTGAACAAATTAATAATTGCTCAGTTTGAGCTATTCAACACTCTGTTCCTGCTTATAATAAGCTTTTGGAGTTTTTATAATTATTGGTTGTCTCCAAGCAATTTGCAAATAGCTTTAAATTCTTTCCCTTTCACATTTTAGTTACCAGAAATCTCTTTTTTATGGTGTTTCAATGGATATTCCAAAGACCGTAAAGGACTACTGCAAGAAGTGCAACAAGCACACAGAGCACAGGCTCAAGCACTTCAAGGCAGGCTCGCCCAGAGCTCTTGCCGAGGGAAACAGGAAAAACATCCAGAAAAAGAGGGGCTACAAGGGAAAATACCAATTTCCCGCCAAAGTCAAAAAGCAGAACAAGAAGGGCTGCTTTCTGGCTGAATGCAGTGTATGCAAGGCAAAGCACTATTTTGTAATTCCAAAGAGGATGAAGAGGATTGAATTGAAAGCAGCGGCATAATCTATTAACAATTCCTTTTAAAATCTTTTTTTGTTAATTCTTCTGTATGACCCAAAGGAACAACATCCTGCTTATTGTGAAGCAGCAGCCCGGCATTGATTACAACAGCCTGCTCAACAAGGTTTCCAGCTCCTATGGGAGCATTAATAGTGCCCGCGCTGCTTTAAGTCGCGCCCTGAAGGACCTTTCCGCCTTGGGGATGCTAAAGAGGCAGGACAACAGCCTCTTTGTGACAGCAAAGGGGGCAGCAGAGATAAACAGGGAGATGAAGCACAAGCTGCTCATCAAACTCAACCAGAGCATCAATGGGAGGAATCCAGTTGAGGGAATAAACAGCATTGTTGAAATTCTTTCCACGCTCATAGAGAGGAGCAAGCAAGACCGTGACCTCTTGAAAGCAGCAAAGGGCAGCACTGAGTTCTATATCCATGATTTGGCTGAACTCAAGGATTCCCTGGACAAGCGAATCCACAATCTGCAATACCTGAGCGAGATAATGGTCCAGCAGATTGCTGCATTGCAGGAACTGAACTTCAACGAGAGCAGAAGGATGCGCTTCAATGATGAAACAAAGAAGCTGCTCAAAACAATCATCAACCAAAAAAAGGCAGGAGAAATAACAGTGGAATTCCAGGAGCAGGCATTCCTGCAAAAAGCAAGCAGCGAATTTAATTTAAAGCCCCAAGGCAACAGCATTGCAGTGGAAAAAAAGATTTTCCCAAAGCTTCTCTCCTTCATTGAAAAGCATTCCCAGCCCGAGGGCAATCCGGCAAACATCTATGTCCCGCCGTTAAAAATAAGAATTAACTTCCCTTACATTTATTTCATGGGACCGTTCAAGGAATTGAACGAGCTGATTGGTAAAAAATAATGCGGCTATAGTCTAGTGGTTAGGATCGAAGCTTCCCAAGCTTCTGACCCGGGTTCGAATCCCGGTAGCCGCACTCCGCTTTTTTATTGGACCGTCGTATTTGAAAGGAATCTAAGCATAGAGTGGAATATGCCAATGAAGCTGAATTTTATGTAATTCCAGAATCCTACTCCTCTGTAGGAGATTTTTCCCCTCTGCAGTGCATTGATTGCCGCTCTTGCAGGGCTCTTTGCATAATAGATTCCCCTCAATGTTTCCTCTGAAACAAAAACATGCAGTGTAGGCCTTTCATAGCCACCATAAACAATGCCCGCAATCTTTCCATTCACTGTTTTTATTCCAACGATTTCCATGCGGCCATCTTCCATTGCAATAAAAACATTTGCCGTCTCGTTTCCAAACCACTGCTTCAAAGTGTTTGGGACTTCAATTCTATCCAGCAATTGGTTTATCTCTTCCGTCCTTAATGATAAATCTGCTACAATTTCTTCAACGCTAGCTTCTTTTGCAAGCCCCTGCGAGAAAAACAGAATAACAGCCAGTAGTAAAACAATCCATTTCATTGTAATAACCAACGTGTCTACGAAATTAAAAAATTACCTTTTCTGCGGATTAATCCGATTCACTACCTCTTCTCCCTTGAGCGCCCTAATCACATCAGCCGCAATCTCTTTACCTGCCCTCACAGTAGCCTCGCTTGTTGCCGCGCCGAGATGCGGAGTGGCAAGCACCTGTGGCATTTTAGCCAATGCCGAGTTTTCATTTGGTTCTGTTTCCCACACATCGATTGCTGCTCCTGCGACAATGCCCTCTTCAATAGCCTTCTGCAGCGCCTGCTCTTTCACTATTCCGCCCCTAGCAATATTCACTATCTGCACACCCTTCTTCATTTTTGCAAAAGCCTTCTCCTCAATAAGATGCTTTGTTTGCTCGTTCAATGGAACATGCAATGTTATTATGTCCGACTGCTGTAGCACAGCATCCATTTCCCTCAGCTGCACTCCAACCTCTTTTGCCTTTTCCTCAGCAGCAAAAGGGTCAAAGGCAATCACGTTCATTCCAAAAGCTGAAGCCCTCTTCGCAACCTCGCTACCGATTCTTCCCAACCCAACTATTCCCAGTGTTTTCCCAAAAATTTCGTTTCCCATAGAGGAATCTGCAGCGCTAACATTCCTGTTCATTGCAAGAATCATTGCGATTGTCAGCTCCGCAACGGAGAGGGTATTCCCACTGGGAGTGTTCATCACAGCAATGCCCTTTTTTGTTGCTTCCTCCACATCAATATTGTCAACTCCAGTGCCAGCCCTTCCAATTGCTTTCAGCTTCTTGCCGGCTTCAAGCACTTTCTTGTTTACCCTTGTAGCGCTTCTCACAATAAGGGCATCATACTCTGCAACCTCCCTTAGCAGCTCTTCCTCACTCATCCCTTTCTTTACAGTAAGCTCAAAGCCCTGCTCCTGCTCAAAAATCTTTGTGGCCTCTTCCGCAAGCCCGTCTGTTGCAAGCACCTTGAAAACCATATTCACCCCTCCAGCGCCTCATCAAGCGCCTCCAGCACTTCCTTGAATTCATCCAGTGTAGTATCGCCCATATGGGAGACCCTGAATGTTTTCTGCTTCAAGTCGCCATAGCCGTTTCCAATAGCAAATCCCCTCTCACCCACTTTTGAAATAAAATTTCCAACATCCACTCCCTTATTATTTTCCACGCATGTAAGGGTAACCGACTCAAAGCCCTTTTCAGGGAAAAGTGCAAATCCATGCTCCCTTACCCAGCCATGCATCATCTGCTGCAGCTGCTTATGCCTTTCAAACCTCTTCTCAAGCCCTTCTGCAAGAATATCATCAAGCTGTTTGTTAAGGGCGAAGAGGTGCGGGATGCTGGGCGTTGTAGGAGTCTGCCCTTTCTCGGCCTTTTTTACAACGAGCAGGAAATCAAAGTAGTGGCCTCTCCCTTCAACACCCTTGGCTTTCTCCAGCGCCTTCTCGCTAACAGCAGCAACGGCAATCCCAGGCGGCAGCCCCATGGCCTTCTGTACAGAGGCTAGGCAAACATCAATACTGAGCTTATCAACCTCAATCT
>JAFCCK010000111.1 GCA_017610245.1 Candidatus Iainarchaeum sp. | reverse complement strand
GGTTCCTTGCTGTCAAGCTGCTCGCCACGCTTTCCGGATTTCACCGCGCAGAACAAACAGTTTCGCGTGCAAACATGCCCCATAATCATAAATGTTGCCGTTCCACTGCTCCAGCATTCCGCCCTGTTTGGGCATCTTGCTTCCTCACAGACAGTATTGAGGGCATTCTTCCTTAGCGAGCGGTTCACAAAGGCGGTTGTAGCGCCAGCAGGAATCCTTGAGCGGATCCATTCTGGCTTTCTCAGCATTGCAGCTTCCATTTTTCTCACGCCATTTTTTTCAGCAACTGTTTGAATGCACTGTAATCATTTTCCATTATTTCAAAAAGCTCCTGTTTTTTCTCAAGCTCTTTAATGCAATTAGCTGGCTCCGGCTCAAATCCAAGGGCTTGTTCCACTGTTTCGGGAAACTTGCTCGGATGGGCTGTCTCAAGGGAAACACATAAGGCTGCAGGCTCTTTTTTCAAGAACTCTTGCAACCCTTTCCACCCTACAGCTCCGTGTGGTTCCAACACTACTTTAAATTCTTGGTAGGCTTGCTTGATTGCTTCAATGGTTTCCTTGTCACTTACACTTATTGAAAAAATCTCTTTTCTCATCGCATCTATGTCAGGCATTTCTCTTATAGTGCTGGTTTCATCCATCCAGCCGCCATAAATGTCAATTATTCTCACCAGATTGCTTGGGTGCCCAACATTCATGCTGTTTGAGATGCAGTTTCGCGAAGGAACAATCTTTTCATACACGCCCGTCTGCATGAATCTCGGGAATTCGTCATTCTCGTTCGTTGCAATCACAAACCTTTCAACAGGCAAGCCCATTTTCATTGCAATTATGCCAGCACATGCATTCCCAAAGTTCCCGCTTGGGACAGAGAACACAATTTTTTCTTGGGGGGACTGAGCAAGCTTTGCATGTGCATAAAAATAGTAGACAGTTTGCGGCAACAATCTACCAATATTAACGCTATTGGCTGAGCTCAAATTTAGTAATCGCAGCTCGGCGTCGGCAAAAGCCCTCTTTACTATTGCCTGGCAGTCATCAAACTTTCCCTTCAATGCAATTGCAGTAATATTTTCCCCCACTGTTGTCATCTGCTTTCTCTGCCTCTCACTCACCTCTTTCTCAGGAAACAACACTATTGCCTCTATGTTTTTCAGATTATGGAAGGCATTTGCTACCGCACTGCCAGTGTCGCCGCTTGTTGCAGTTGAAATAGTAAGATTCCTACCTTTGCTTTTGAGAAAAAACTGTACAAGGCGAGCCATCATTCTTGCAGCAAAATCCTTGAATGAAGCAGTTGGACCGCTATCAAGCCTCATCACAAACTTTCTGTCATACAGCTCTTCAAGCGGAATAGCAAAGTTGTAGGCTTTCCTACAAATTTCGCGCAGCTTTTCATCAGGCACTTCTTTTCCCAGCAGCCTGCGGGTTACCTCAAAAGCGATTTCCCAGTATGGTTTTTCTTTCCAGGAAACAATTTCCTCTGCGTTAATTTGCGGCAGTTTGTCTGGCATGTAAAGTCCTTTATCAGGAGCCTGTCCCTGCAGCAGCGCTTCCCCAAAAGAAACCTTTTCCGCTTTCTTGTTCGTGCTGTAATATTTTATGGCTTCCATCTTAACTCAGGCTCCCTTGCTGCCTTGACGGCATCAAGCCTCTTAACAAGGGTTGTGTGCGGCGCGCCCTTAACGAGCTCTGGCTGCTTTTCAGCCTCCTCTTTTATTTTCACCATCGCATCAATAAATTCATCAAGCGTTTCCCTGCTCTCTGTTTCAGTGGGCTCTATCATCATTGCTCCCTTCACAATAAGCGGAAAGTAAATCGTTGGAGCATGGAATCCATAGTCAAGCAGTCTCTTTGCAATATCATTTGTTGTAACTCCATTCGGCATTTCTTCATCCAATAGCACAAATTCGTGCTGGCACACTCTATCATAAGGCAGCTTGAAATGCTTTTTCAGTTTCTCTTTCAAGTAGTTTGCGTTCAGTACAGCAAGCTCTGCCACCTCTTTCAACCCAGAGGCACCAACCGCTTTAAGGTAGGTATAAGCCTTTACCAAAACCCCAAAGTTTCCGTAAAAAGAGCGTACCTTTCCAATTGAATCCTCTCCCCCATAATCCAATTCATATTTCCCATTCTTCTTCTCAACCAGTGGTCTCGGCAGGAAAGGAACAAGCTCCTCAATAACGCCAACCGGCCCTGAGCCAGGTCCCCCGCCACCGTGAGGCGTCCCAAAAGACTTGTGCAAATTGAGATGCATCACATCAAAGCCCATGGAAGAGGGTTTCGCCTTTCCTAGGATAGCGTTCATGTTTGCTCCATCACAGTAAACCAGTCCACCTTTTTCATGAACAATTTTACAAATTTCCTCAATGTTGGGGTCGAACAATCCCAGTGTATTGGGATTTGTCAGCATTAAGCCAGCAACTTCTCCACTCATTTTCTCCCTTAGCTCCTTCAAATTAAGGTTTCCATCGCTGTCCGATTTCACTTCCGCTGCCTCAAAGCCGCATAGTGCGCAGCTAGCAGGATTTGTTCCATGGCTTGAGTCAGCCACAAGCATCTTGCTTTTCTTCCCCCCCTTTTTCTTGAAGTACGCCCGGATAATCATTATTCCAGTTAGTTCGCCGTGCGCGCCAGCAGCAGGCTGCAAGCTGAACCTCTTAAAGCCTGTTATTTCGCAAAGCATTTTCTCCAGCTCATACATCAATTCCAAAGCACCTTGCACAGTGGAAGCAGGCTGCAAGGGGTGTATTAAAGAAAATCCCTCAAGTCCTGCCGCAACCTCATTTATTTTAGGGTTGTATTTCATTGTGCAACTCCCCAGCGGATAGAAGCCCAAATCAACGCCAAAATTTCTCCTACTCAGCTCTGTATAATGTCTTACCACCTCCACCTCACTTAAATTCATTCCCCTCTCAAACACCAGTTTCATTTCGCTCCCCTCAACGCCTCAGCCAGGCTATCAATCTCTTTCCCGCTATTCATTTCCGTTGCAGTAACAAGAAGGCAATCTTCTTTTTCAGGCAGGGCATACCCCAGCACAAATCCTTTCTCCAGCAGCTTCTCCTGTATTTCCCTTGCATTCTCTTTCCGCACAACAAACTCGTTGAAGAACGGCTTATCAAACACCATTTCAAACCCCCGCTGTAGTAGTTTTTCCTGCAAGTATTCTGCATTCTCATTATTCTGCCTTGCAACTTCTTTCAAGCCCTTCTCCCCTATTGTTGAAAGGTAAACGGTTGCCGCTAAAGCGCACAATGCCTGATTGCTGCAGATGTTGCTGCTTGCCTTCTCCCGTCGAATGTGTTGCTCCCTTGCTTGCAGCGTAAGAATAAAACCCTCTTTCCCCTCAGTATCAACAGTTTTCCCAACTAATCGCCCTGGAATGTATCTCATGAGCTCCTGCTTGCATGCAATAACTCCAGCGTGTGGCCCACCAAAGCTCATAGGATTGCCAAAGCTTTGCGCTTCCATTGCAACAATATCTGTTCCATAGCTACTGGGTTTTTCAACAAATCCAAGGGAC
>JAFCCK010000110.1 GCA_017610245.1 Candidatus Iainarchaeum sp. | reverse complement strand
GATTTCAGCTTTCATCAAAAGGTCGGCCGCATCTGGGGTAACCTTTATCCTCTTTATGTCCGTAATCTCGGCAACAATCTCGCCATCGGAGGCTTTTTCGCTTGCCCCTATCTGCATGTTCTCGTATTGCCAGTTGGGCAGGCTGTCCGCCTCCAGCGTTACAATCCTCCTTGTTTTTTTCTCAACAATCTTGTCGTTTTCCGCATCAATATCAATTATCGTGCCCTCAAGGGTCGCCCAGGTTGTGTAAACCATGAGCTGCTCGCCCATTGCAACCTTTTGCTTGTCCCCATAATACCACTGGCTGTTGAATGGGTAGACCTTCATCCTGAATTTTACCAGCAGGTCCATCTTTGTGGCGCTTTCTCTCTCAAGCTTCTTCAAATCGGTTATAACCGCTATGGGACTGTCGGGAGCGCCTGCATAATCCCCGATATCAATTGCCTGCACAAACCATATGTCTTTTTCAGGCACCTTGATTGTAACATAAAAGAATTCCTCCCTGCCTTGGGAAGCCATACCCATTACAAAAAACACGACTGCAAGAACAATGATTAAGACAACGATAGCATCGATTATATTGTATTTTCCGAACAGTCTTCCCTTGGCATCTATCAGTTGCATTCCCATTGCAAAAACCTGCCCTGCCTATACAGGAACAATTTACCTATATAAATACAAGGTTGTTTAAATAACTTTCCAATAGTTATTTCATTTATGGGGGTAACTTTCCTTAATTTGCCCAATTGGCTGGGGAAAGGGAGCATAGACCGCTTTTTTGGCTGTACCTACACAATCTACCCATTTCCCCACATTTTTTCGCTACAGTGCGCGGCATTGCTGAAGGAAAATGGGTTTGCAGTAAGCTATGTTGATGCTGCCACAGAGAAATGGGGTAGGGGGCAATTTTTGCAATTCTTGAAAGAGGACAGCAGCAGCGCATATGTTGCCCATTCGGTAAACCTCTCAATTGAAACAGATTTGCTCTCCCTTCAGATGATTCGCTCGATTAGGCCTAAGATTCCGGTAATTTTCATGGGTCCTGCCCCTACCTATTTCCCGGAGAAATTTCTGGCTGATGAGAACTGCTTTGTTGTAAGGGGCGAGCCTGAATTCACACTTCTTGAACTGCTGCAGGCGCTGCAGGGCAAGGGGGGCATTGCTAGAGTCAAGGGACTCTCCTATTTGGGACATGGAAAAGCAGTGCACAACAAGGCCAGCCCACTCATAAAAGACCTCGACGCTCACCCCTTCCCGGACAGAAGCCTTTTGAGGAGGGGGCTTTACAGCAACCCAAAGCTGGCCGGGAAACCCTGGACAGCCGTGCTTACAAGCAGGGGCTGCTCACACAGGTGCATTTACTGCGTTCCAAACAGCCTTTCATTCGCTCGCGAACTGGAATTTAAGAAACACAATAATAGAAAGCCCCCTGTTGCGCTGAGAAGTGTTGGGAACATTATTGAGGAGTTCAGGCAGCTTGCCGCCGAGGGCTACAAAGCAGTTAGCATTGTTGACGACAACTTTGTCTGGGGCAGGGAAAGGACAATTGCAATCTGCAAGGGCATAAAGAATTTGGGCATTGAATGGGGCTGCCTTTCAAGGTCTGACCACTTGGATGAGGGGCTGCTCTCCGCAATGGCGGAAGCGGGCTGCAGGTACATTGATTTGGGCATTGAAAGCTTCAACCAGCAAGTTTTGGATTATGTGAAGAAGGATTTAAGGGCGGATGAGATAGGGCCGAAGGTTGAAATGATAAAGGAGCATGGAATACAGGCAAAGCTCAACATGCTGTTGGGAGCGTGCCCCTTCGAATCCAGAGAATCAATCAGGGAGAGCATCGCAAAGGCAAAGCAATTGAAGCCGGCCAACATTATGTTTTCAATTGTAAACCCTTTCCCTGGTACAGAATTTCACGAGCAGTGCAGGAAGAACGGATGGCTGAGCGAGGGAAAGTACAAGCCGGCGGATGTGCAGAAGGAGGCAATTACATCTTTCCCAGAGTTGAGCGCAAAAGAGCTGAACGAGCTGGTGCAAGAGGCAAACTACAGCTTTTACTTCTCCCCTTCTTTTGTTTTTACAAATTTAAGGAAACTGCTCTCTCCTGCAGGCTTTTCCACCACAATGAAAGCAATCAGGAGGAAACTGACTTTCTAGGTGAGGCAATTGAATATCCTGTTCCTCTCGCCAAGCATTCCGGATTCCTTCAGCAGGATACGCGCGCTCAATATGCTCAAGGTTCTTTCGAGGAGGCATTCAATTCACCTACTTTCATTTATTGAGAACGAAAGCGAGTTGAACAAAGCTGCGGCAATAGAAGAATTCTGCTCAAGCATTGAAACCGTGAGGCTCCCCAAATGGCAGAGCTACCTCAACTGCACTGTCAACCTGCTCACCTTCAGCGGGCTTCCCTTCAGGGTTAGCTATTTCAAGAGCGGGAAAATGCACAGGAAGGTAAAGGAGGCGCTGAAAGAAGAGAGCATTGATTTGGTTTTCGCAAAAAGAAAGCGCATGGCACAGTATGCTGAAAGCTTGCACGTGAAAAAGGTGCTGGATTTAACTGACTGCATAGCAATGCTTTATGAGAGAAGCCTTTCAATCATTCCAAAGAGAAGCTATCCATTGCACTGGGCGGAGGCAAAAAGGCTGGCTGCATATGAGCCAAGGATTACTGAAAAATTTGACAGGGTTTTTGTCTGCTCCCCTGCCGATAAGGATTACCTAGAAATGCTTGCTGGAAAGAAGCTGGAAAATGTTGCGGTTGTGCCCAACGTTGTTGATTTGGATTACTATAAGCCAAAGAGCTTGAAGGAGGAGCAGAACAGCATCCTATTCAGCGGGATAATGCACGCGTTTGTGAATATTGATGCCGCGCAGTTTTTTGCGGAAGCAATAATGCCGCTCGTACTGGAAGAGGTGCCAGATGCCAAATTCTATATTGTTGGGCCGCAGCCACCGCGCAGCGTAAGAAAGTTTGCCTCTGAAAACATTGTTGTTGCTGGGAAAGTGCCCTCTCTTAAGGACTACATCGAAAAGGCAAGCGTTATTGTAGTGCCGTTGAGGTGTGGGGCTGGAACGAGAAACAAGATTCTGCAGGCATCCGCCCTGGGAAAAGCAATTGTTTCCACTTCATTGGGAGCAGAAGGGTTAGAAGGATTGGAGAACGGGAAAAATATTCTGATTGCCGATTCCCCCCAAGAGTTTGCGGAGAAGGTAGTGCGTGTACTTGGAGATTCAAGCCAGAGGGCATCACTGGGAAAAAACGCCAAAAGCCTTATTGAAAAAAAATATTCCCTGCAGGCATTGGATAAGGCCCTGGGCAAAGCCCTTGCTTTTTGAATCCATGCTATTTTTTTGCAATCAGCTGTATTCTTGGCCCAATGAAACCAAACACCATGTTAAATAGGAACAGAGCTTTTAGATAAAGCCCTACAGAGTGCCTGCCCCTGCCCCATAAAAAATTTCCATTTCTTTCAATGAGCGGCAGCCTCCCAAAGAGCGCCCTCTTTTTCATATTTGGGAATTTCTTCCCCAGAATCCCGATTATCG
>JAFCCK010000109.1 GCA_017610245.1 Candidatus Iainarchaeum sp. | reverse complement strand
AAAAGGACACAAGAGGGCAGGCATCAAAAAGCCTTACCATGTTGGTGGGGCTCTGGGCTACAGGGCAAGCGATATAAATGCATTGATTAAAAAGATGGCTTAGGTGTTTGAGCATGACTGTTAGGAAAAGAAGGAAGAAAAACAAGCTGAGGGGCCATAGAACACATGGAAAGGGCGACACTAAGAATAGAAGGGGAGCCGGCAGCAGAGGTGGCAGAGGCAGGGCCGGAAGCCACAAACACCGCTTCACGAAATATTATGGCCATTTTGGGGAAGAGAAGAAGAATGTTAGAGGCAGGGCAAAGGGAGCAGCGTTAAACCTTGACCAGATAGAGCAGTTTTTGCCCCGCTGGATTGCTGAAGGGAAGGCGGAAAAGAAAGGTAATGAGATAGTGGTTGACGGAAAAAATGCTGGGTTTGAAAAAATCGTTGCAAGAGGATCCTTACATACAAAAGTTGTTTTTGAGAACGTTACAGCGAGCAAAAAGGCGGCTGAGAAACTCAAGCAAAGTGGCTCAACTGTGAAGGGAGAGAAAGTGGAAAAGGAAGAAGCTAGCGCTAAGAAGGAAGATAGCGGCAAAACGGAAGAGAAAGCTGAGGACGGCGAAAAAGAAGCAGGAGGAGAAAGCGATGGGTCTTCTTGATATTCTTGAGCCTGTGTACAAGGCGTTGCCGGAAGTAAAGCCCCCTGAAGTTACCCCTCCACTAAATAAAAGAATTATGTGGAGCGGCATTGCATTGGTTTTGTTCTTCATAATGGGAAATATCTCTCTCATTGGAGTTGAGCCGCAGAGAATAGCCTTTCTGGAACAACTGCAGACCATTATTGCAAGTAACATGGGGACGCTTATAAGCGCGGGTATTGGACCAATAGTGCTTTCATCCATAATATTGCAGTTGCTCGTTGGGGGAAAATTCATTGATATTGATTTGTCGAATCCAAGAGACAGGGCACGTTTTCAGGGGCTGCAGAAGCTTTTTGCCATAGCCTTGTGCTTTTTCCAGGGCATAGCCCTAACCATAGGCGGGCAGCCCTTGCTTGCAAAGCCTGGCTTCTTCTGGATTGTTGTAATGCAGGTAGCATTGGGGAGCATAATATTGCTGTACCTGGATGAGCTTGTTTCAAAGCATGGCATTGGCTCTGGCATTGGGCTGTTTATTGCTGGTGGAGTTGCAGGAACCTTCTTCTGGCAAGTATTCAGACCACCTACAATGCTAGGAGACCCTGGCGGCGTACTATTGCAGTTTATTGCCTCTCTTTCCACTGGAGCAAACTTTTTGATACTTTTCCCTGTTCTTGTGGCCATTATTGTCTTTTTGATAATCGTATTTGCTGAGGGAATGCATGTGAATATTCCCATCACAATGGGCAGAAGGGGCATGGGTGGGAGATTCCCTGTTAAGCTGCTCTATGTTTCAGTAATTCCCGTGATTCTTGCAGTAACACTGTTTGCAAATATTCAGATTTGGGCCCAACTTACGCAAAATGTCCCGGTGTTAGGGCAGGTAATAGGGGGGCTTGCCTGGGCTACAGACAGCCCTTTTAATCTTTTCCAAGATATTCTGTTGAGGGTGAGTGCGGAAGGACCTCTTACAGCACTTGCTGCAATGGCACCGCAAATATTGCAGGCAATTGTTTATCTGGTAGTGCTTGTTGGCTGCTGCATAGTATTCGGCGTCTTTTGGGTGCAGATGGGTGGTCAAAGTGCGGAAGCTGTTGCCGAGCAGCTGCAGAGGAGCGGGATGTATATTCCAGGCTTTAGGAGAGACCCCAGAATTATTAGAAGTGTTTTGGACAGGTATATTCCAACAATTGTAATATTGGGCTCAATTTTTGTTGGATTGCTCGCAGGGCTTGGAAACATGGCATTGGGCACCCTAGCAAGCGGCACAGGAATATTGCTGACTGTTGGTATTATTTACAGGCTTTATGAGGAACTGGCGCGAGAACAGCTTGCGGAAATGCATCCAATGCTGGGAAGGCTTTTTGGAGGATAGAGGTGATTGCTTTGGAGAAATCAAAGGATTTATATTTCGTTGCATCAGCAATTTATATAGCCTACTTGCTTTTAGAAGCGAATTTTTTATCTTTTGGAGGCGATTGAATGTTTTTGGGTAATGCAATACTAGAGATTGCCTTGGTTTCCATAGTCATGGTTACAATCTCGCAGCTACTGCAGAGGAAGTTTGTCGACAGGAAGACGATGCGCGAAAACCAAGAAAAAATGAAAGAAAATCAGAAGCGACTGAAGGAACTGGTTGGAAGAGAGGACGGCAAGAGCAAGGCAGAGGCCGAGCGGCTTCAGAAAGAGATACTTGAGCTGATGAGTGCAAGCATGAGCGGTACTATGAAGCATATGGTGTTTTCTTTCCCGATATTCATTGCTGTTTTCTGGCTCTTGAGCATAACTTACAGCGGGACAGTGATACAGCTGCCACTTTCTGTGCCAGTCATTCACAGGAACCTTTCATTTGAGATAACCAGCTCAATAAGCTGGCTTTGGTGGTATATTTACAGTTCCTTCATAATTGGCATTGTTTTGAATATTGTATTGAAAGTGATTAGAAAGAAGTGATAAAATGACAACCCAAGCACAAAAAACCATGAAGAAAAAGAAAAGGAGAACCCCTAGAAAAAGCAAGGAGTATTTTGTCAGGGGAAAGACTGGAAAACATAGGTGCGCGGTCTGCGGACTGGAATTGCATGGTGTGCCCCATGGGAAAAGGGTAGCTGCTATTGGAAAAATGAGTAAAACAGAGAAAAGGCCCTGTGTGCCATTTGGCGGGACACTGTGCGGGAGATGCAGGCGAGCAGTTGCTGAGGAAAAAGCAAAGCTGGAAAGCGGATTGAAGGAATTTGGCAGCATTGACTTCAAATTGAGAAAATTCATCGCTGTTGAGGGGGCAGGCAAATGAGTGGATTGATTATTGGGAGTGTTTGCATTAAAACAGCTGGAAGGAAGGCAGGGGAAAAGGTAGTTGTGCTTGAATTGGACAAGGAAAAGCGCTTTGCAACAGTTGTTGGGCCAAAGATGAAAAAGAAAAAGTGTAATTTGGTGCATCTCTTTCCCATTGGAAAGGTGGTGAAGGTTGGCAAAAGCGTTTCGCAGAAGGAGCTGGAGAAGCTATTGAAAGAGTGATTTGAATGGCTGAGAAAAAAGAGGAAAAACCAGGGGAAAAAAGGGCAGAAAAGCCAGCCAAAGAGAAGAGAGAGGACATTCGCTATATTGTCAGGATTGCTGGCAAGGATTTGAATGGGGAGCTGCCTATCCACAGAGCGCTACAGGGAATAAAAGGTGTTAGCCAGAGGGCCGCGAGGAACATTGCGATTGCATTTGAGAAAGAAACAGGCAAAAGCTTTGATATGAGGCTTGGCACATTGGAGGAAGAATTTGACAAAAAGCTTGAGGATATTGTGTTGAATCCAGGCAAGCACGGTCTGCCGCCTTGGAGTTTTAACAGGCAAAGGGACTTTGAGAGCGGTGAGGACAAACACCTTGTGATGGCTGACCTCGATTTCTCCAAGAGAAAAGATCTCCAAAGGCTT
>JAFCCK010000108.1 GCA_017610245.1 Candidatus Iainarchaeum sp. | reverse complement strand
AGGAGTTGCACAGGCAGTTGAGGCAGTAATGCAGCTGAGGGGGAAAGCGGAAGGAAGGCAGGTAAAGGATGCAACGATTGGGCTTACTCATAATGTTGGGGGAAGCGGGGCAACAGCAACAGTACATATTTACAGGAGGGTGGGAAAATGACAAATGGTTCATTGCCATTGCTCTGGAGGAAATTCCCTGAAAGGTATTTATTGCGGGGAAATAAGTGCGAAACATGTGGCACTGCATTCTTTCCCGCGAGGAAGGTTTGCCCAAACTGCAGGAGGAAGGGAAAGCTTGTGCCAGAGGAAATGCCAAAGGAGGGGAAAATAATTACCTTTACAGAGGTTTTCTCAGGGCCCTATGGATTTGAGTATGAAACCCCATACTTTATTGCAATAATTGAACTGGGCAATGGGGCAAAGGTGCTGAGCCAGGTGGTTGATTCTGCAAGGGAAAAGGTGAAGATTGGGGCAAAGGTAAGGAAGGTTTTCAGGAAAATTAGTGATATCGATCCAGAGGGGCCAATCGCATATGGGTATAAATTCAAGGTTGTTGAATAATTTAATAGGGAAAGCATGAGGAAACGAAGGGGACAAAAAAGGAAACTAAGCGATGCTCAGAAAATAGCAAGAGGGGCATTAAAACGCTATAAAGGAAAACAATTCGAGCATAGATATGTTTTCGCAGAGATTTCAGATGCACTGCTTGCAAAGCTTGAATTGGGGGAAAAGCTTGCCAGGGCCAAACAGATTGAAGCACACTCAACCAGACTACTGCAAGCAATGGCAAATGTTGAGAGAGGCCTGTCAATCCAAATCAGGACAGCAAGAAAAATAATTGAAAAGGCTGTGCAAGAAATACCAGTGTTCGTTGAAAGAAACAGGACAGAATTAAGCCAAATGCAATTGGGGGATCTAAATGCCCTGCAAAAAAATTTGCAAGTAGACTTGCGAAGATTGAAAGGAGCGAAAGATAGCTTGCCCACTACTCTTTCACCCTCCTTTCTTGAAACAACAAGAGCAATCCATATGGATGGGCTAAAGCATCTGATTGGAGAGGAAAAATTTAACTCATACACAGAACAGATGAGGGAAGCCTTTGGAGAATTGACCAGAAACAAGAGTTAAATGCCTAACAACGAAAATCCCAAAAGATGAATGTATTTAATGTTTTAAAGGAAAGAATCAATCGAGGTGGAATGATGGGAGAAGGCAAAGGCTTTGGCAAAACAATTCTCTTCGGGGAGCACTTTGTTGTTTATGGTTTGCCTGCGATTGCTTCTGCATTGGGCAATACCACAACAGCAAAGGTTGAAAGAAATGGGAAGGAAGGCTATGAGCTTGTAGACGACAGGCCAGAAACCCCAGGATACAAGGAAAAGAAAAAAGGGGAATACGAGAAACTGATTGGGAACGTGATAAATTTTATGGGAGTAGAAGAGGGAATAAGAATTACACTCGGTGGAAATCTTGTTGCTGCAAGCGGTGTTGGAGCAAGTGCTGCTTGTGCTGCTGCACTTGCAAGGGCAATCAATGATGAATTTCAGATGGGCTGGGATGATGAGAAGATAAACAAGGCCGCTTATGAGGGCGAGAAGGGGCCGCATGGCACCCCAAGCGGGATTGACAATACAGCTGCTGTGTTTGGTGGGCTATTGCGCTTTAAGAAGAACCTTGAAAGCGGACCCAGTACTATTGAAAAAATGAAGATAAAGGAGCCTGTTGAGATTGTGCTTGGGGACAGTGGAAAGACAAGCAGCACGAAAGAGGTTGTTGCAGATGTGAGAGCATTGAAAGAGGAGAAACCAGATGAGATAAATCCGGTTTTTGAAGAATACGCTAAACTTGTCGAAGAAGCAAAGGAAGCATTGTTAACATATGATTTAGAAAAAGTTGGACAATTAATGAATAGAAACCACGAATTGCTGCAGAAAATCACTGTTAGTTGCCCTGAATTGGATGAGATGGTTGAAACAGTAAGAGAGGCAGGGGCGCTTGGGGCAAAGCTGACTGGAACAGGAAGGGGCGGCTTAATGCAGGCGCTAACTCCCGGAAGGGAGCTACAGGAAAAGGTTGCAAAGGCGATTGAAGAGAAGGGCTATACTGTGTTTAAAGCCAAGATTGGCGTGTAAAATGAGGCTAATTGTTGCAATATGCGGCGCATCTGGCGTGCAGTATGGAATTGAGCTGCTCAAGGAATTGAAGGAAAAGAGGGTGGAAACACACCTTGTGCTTAGCGAGTGGGCAGAAAAGCTGGTTGAAGAAGAGACTGATTCCGATGTTGAGGAAGTGAAAAAGCTGGCGAGCAATGTTTATGGCCATAAGGAAATGGCGGCTGCGATAAGCAGCAGCAGTTTTTTGGTGGATGGCATGGTTGTATGCCCTGCAACAGTGAAAACTGTTGCTGAGATAGCAAATGCTGACTCAAGCAACTTGATTTCGAGAGCAGCCGATAATATGCTGAAAACGAGGAAAAGGCTGGTAGTGTGCATTAGGGAAACCCCTCTAAGTGGGCCCTGCTTGGAGAATTTGGCCAAGATTGCCCAGTATGGAGGAATTGTAATGCCATTGAGCCCTGGATTCTACCATAAACCAAAGAATATTAAGGATTTAACAGCATTTATTACTGGCAAGATAATGGACTTGTTTGGGATAGAGAATGAAAAATTTGAAAGGTGGGGCAGATGAGCTTTAGAAGCTATGTGGAAGGATTAAAGGGCCTGAATGTTGTAAAAGAGCCTGTTTCCAAGAAGCTGGAGGCAAGCGCAATATTGAATGAGATGGGGGAAAGGCCTGTTCTGTTTGAGGAGATAAAGGAATCAGAGTTCAGGGTTGCGGGAAACATCTTTCCAACAAAGCAGGCTATTGCTGATTATTTAGGATGTGAGGTAAGTGAGCTAATTCCGAAGATTACAAACGCTATTGAGAATCCAAGCAAGCCAGAGGTTGTTGAAAAGGGAAGCTGCCAGGAAGTTGAGGCAGAGGTTGACTTGGATAAATTGCCGATATTATTCCACTGCCCAAATGACGGCGGTAACTATATTTCAAGTGGGGTTGTTGTTGCAACAAGCCCTGAGCATGGGCAGAATTTGGACTTTCACAGGTGCATGCAGATTGGAAAGGACAAGTTTAGCGTGAGGATTGTTGGCAAGAGGAACTTTGACACCTTCCTTAACGAGCAGAAGGAAATGCCAATTGCTGTTTGTGTTGGAAATGGGGCAAATGTGCTGGTAGCTGCCGCTACAAGCGTTGACATTGGACAGGATGAATTGGAAATAGCAAATACTTTAGAGCCATTAAAGGTTGTGAAGGCAAAGACATTTGATGCAATGATTCCTGCTGAATGTGAGTTTGTGATTGAGGGAACAATTTCACTGGAAGAGAAGGCTGATGAGGGACCATTTGTGGATTTGACTGAAACCCAGGATGTTGTAAGGCAGGAGCCTGTTTTTACTGTGAAGAAGATTACGCATAGGAAGGATGCAATATGGCAGGCTTTGCTTCCTGGAAAACTGGAACACAAGGTTTTGATGGGAATGCCAAGAGAGCCACCAATATT
>JAFCCK010000002.1 GCA_017610245.1 Candidatus Iainarchaeum sp. | reverse complement strand
CCTAAATCACTTTGATGAATTCCTTTTCTCTTCTGTCCGATATATAAGAGTCAAAATAACCTGTTACAATGCGGTTGTGTGGCCTACCTTTTTTTGGCTCAACCCGCTCAAGCATTCCGCAGGCCCTTATCTTTTCACCAGGATAAGCAAGCAAGGTATAATCTCTTGAATAGAACACAACTTTTTCAACCTCTGCATCTTCACCGCTGCCAACCAGTTTTGAATCGTCTATATCATAACAGCCAGGCCTTACCACAGAGCTGTGGTGTCCCTCCACAGTTCCCTCAACCGTTGCCATGCCAAGGGCGTGGTACTTCTCTTGTCCCCATTTAAACCAGACCTCGTTCTCCTTCTCTGCTGCAAATATCACAAAAAGCAGGTTGTTGAAGTAGCCCTCTGATTTCTTCCTGCTTATCATGTGGTTGAGGAAAGTGTTTTTCTCAAAGATGTTGTAGCGATTTCTTTTTTGGTAGAATTCCATCCACTCATCCTCGGTTTTCCACCGTAAGGATGGGTGCTCTGCCTTATCCATATAGTTCATCAGTTTCCAGAAATTTTCTTTCCCATATACAACAATATTTATATCGGACATGTTGTAAACATAGTGCCCCATAAGGGTGGAGTAAGTTATCCCAAGGTCCTTCAGCCTAAGGCCGCTTTCAAGCAGAAAGTTCACAAACTTGTAAACTGTAGCCAGATGGTCATCAAGGGATTTCTCCGGCATTGACATCAGCTCAGCCAGCCCCTCTCTTGGAAAATAAACCCTCTCATTTTCCTCATGCGGAGCCAAAAAGAACAGCCTGCTTGGATCGTGCAGCTCGCTTTGGTAGATCTACTGCGGGTAGGCTGCCCTGAATTTTCCAATATAGTCCGCTAGCTTGCTTTTTTCCGCCCAGAGGTTAAGCCTGTTCATTTTCCTGCCTGCAATGAACCTGCACTGCAGCCCATCGCACTCTATTTTGTCCGTGGGAATATACTTGGGCTTTACAAGAATACCCTCTTTCGGGTGCTCGTTCCCATAAACCTGGCAATGCAAGCCATCCTTTGTCGTTATCACCGAGGACTCATAGAAGTGCATTCTAGATTTCCGCCTTTATAAATTCTCTCTCCCTTCTCTCGTTGAGATAAGCGTCAAAATATCCTACCACAACGCGATAGTAGGGTTTGCCCCACTTTGGCTTAACAAGCTCAAGCAGGCCGCATGCAGTAATTGTTTCCCCCTGCAGGGCCTGTTGCACAAATGGAATGGAGTAGGTAACAACCCTCTTTATTGGGATTGAATCGTCTGTTTTTGGGGATTCATGGTCGCCACTAATCAGCCCTGCCTTTTCCACCTCATAACAGCCAGGCCTTACATGGCTGTTGTAGTGGTCTGAGACAACAGCCTTTATTGTCGCAAGTCCTATGGGGGTGTAATCTGCCTCGCCCCACTTAAGCCATGTTTCCTCAGGCTCCTCCACAGTAAAAAGGGTAAAGACAGTCCCGCCAAACATTCCCTCATAGTATTTCCTTCTCATATGCTTTACATACTCTTCCTCGGTAAAATGGCCTGACTCGACAGTTCTATGCTCTTGATAATATTCAGCCCACTCTCTATCAGTTTTCCATTTCAGCAGGGGATGCTCTGCAGTTTTAAGGAACTCCAGTATTTTCCACCCATTCTGCTTTCCATAGATGATTATGTCAATGTCCGATTTCCCGAGAGTGTAGTTTCCCAGCAATGTTGAGTGTGTTAGTCCTAGGTTGTCCACACCAACCCCACTCTCCGCAAGCAGTTCAACAAGTTCCCTCACCAATTTAAGGTATTCATCCAAGTCTTTTTCTGGCACACCCATCAGTTCCTGCAGGCCATTCCTTCCGTCATGTACTGCCTTTATTTTGTTCTTCGGAACAACATAAAACCAGTTTTTGTGCAATGGGCAGTCATAAATATAATCTGGAAACCTTTCCCTAAACTGCTTTACATAGCCGGCAAGCTTTTCTTTGGGCGCAAACTGGTTAAACCTCACAAGGCATTTCTCAAACAAAAACCTGTATTTTAGCCCCTCTCCAGCAATAACTTCTTTTGGGATGTATTTTGGCTTCACTATCACAAAGCCTTCGGGGTGCTCGTTTGCATAGCTCTTGCACTGGAATCCGTCAACTGTGTCTATCAGGGTCGACTCATAGAAATGCGGCATTAATTCACCTTTGCCCGTCTTAGAACAGTTTGTGTTCGGAATTTTTTTAAAACAGTGTTCTTTTATCTTTGTACCATAAATTGGGTAACCTCTCCCAAAACCCCTTTAAGGTTTACACCACATAATATTTCAAAGGGGTTGCAAATGGAGGCAAAAGGAGGCACCATCTGGTTTTCCGGATTGCATGGCTCAGGCAAAACAACTATTGCAAACAATCTTGCCGAAAAGCTCCGCTCAATGGGCGCAAAGTTGGTTGTTCTGGATGGCGATGAGTTAAGGCAGGGCGTTTCCTCAGACCTTGGCTACTCAAAGAAAGAAAGGGATAAGCACATAACGCGAGTTGCAAACATCTGCTCCATTATTTCCAAGAACGGTGTCCTGAATATTGCCTGCGTTGCCTCCCCAACGCAGAAAGTAAGGGAGTATGCTAAAAACATTATTCCTCGCTTCTTCGAGGTTTATGTCAAGTGCCCGGTAGAGCTCTGCGAGAAGCGGGATGTAAAGGGTCACTACAAGAAGGCCCGCAACAACGAGCCAGGCTTCGAAAACTTTTTGGGTGTGTCCCTACAGTACGAGGAGCCAAAAAACCCCGACCTTGTTCTTGAGACCGACAAGGAATCAGAGCAGGAATCAGTTGAAAAGCTTTTCAAAAAGCTGCTGGAAGCAGGATGGTTTAAGGACTAGAATATTGGCTTGCCCTCAACATCCTGCGGAATCTTCTCATTCATCAACTTTAGCACGGTTGGCATCAAATCAATCAGGTCAACATCTTTTCCCTTTCCTGGCTTTACCCCTTCTGCTTTGAGCAGATACATGCCCCTTCTGTAATGGTTTGCGGCATTTCTCCCCTTGTCCGCCGTGTGGGAAAACAGTTTCCCAAAGCCAATCATCTGGCTTGCCCCCCATTTCAGGTCGTCAAAGTGCACAATCAGGTCAGGCTGCATCTCCAGATGCTTGCCGCTGTAAATTTCCTCTCTCCTAAAAACCATTGTATCCATCTTCTCACCATCCTCGTTCCTTATCCCAAGCAGCTTCTCCCTTACTTCTTCCCGCAATGCCTTGTAATCGCGCTCATCAACAATTCCCTTTGGCTCCCTTCCCTTCAGATTTATAAAAATTCTCCCAATATAATTCCCTGTACAAAAAACCCTTGTATTCCCCCAATCAATTTTTGCCTCATCAAAGAGCGTCGGTTCTTTTGGATATTCCAGCATCTCCATATAACCTTCTTTAATAAGCCACTCATTCACATTAACAAAGCCATGCATATCTCTCGCGCCATGGTCTGACATTACTAGCAAGGCATCCTCTTTCCCCAGCAATTCTGCGATTTCCCCAATCTTTTCATCAATGAAGCGGTAGTAATCTTTTATCGCATCCTTGAAGGGCGTATCCTTTTTATGGTCAGGATGCCCTTCATCCATATCAGCCCAGAAGGCATGGTGTATCCTATCAGTGCCTGTTGTGACCATTATGAAGAAATCCCATTCCTTGCTCTTGATAAATTCCTTGGTAACCTTGAAGCGTTTTTCCTCCATCTCAATCAATTCACGAAAAACAATATCCTTCGGCTTTTTCTTGAAGCCCTTTACGTCAATCACATATCCATCAGCAATCCTGTCGATTTCCTCTTTTATCTCTCTTGGGTAGCAGTATTCCCTGTCCTCGTTGGGAGTTAAAAAACTGCTTATCATTATTCCATTCACATCATAGGGGGGATAGGTAACAGGCACATTAATTACAATACAGCGCTTTCCCTGTTTGCTGAGTATATCCCAAATCCTCTCCTTTTCAATAATTGTGCTGTTCGCAACAAAAAATTTATTATAAGCAAAATCCTTTCTGGAAGTAAAACCCTGCATTGCGCTCTCCCCTGGATTTTTTCCCTTTGCAAAGGCCACCCAGGAAGTGCAGCTTAATGGCGGGGTAACACCATTGCTAATGCCCCAAGCGCTTTTTTCCATCAATGCCGAAAGATTTGGCATCTCATCCCTAAATCTCTTAAAGCAAAGTTCTGGCGTGAAAGCATCTAATCCAAGAACAAAAACCCGTTTCACCATTTGCTACCCCTCAATCAACGTACTGCAGGTCTCTTAACGTTTCCAGCACTTCTTCCTCATCCTCTTCTGTGAATTGCTGTCGTGGTTCGCTTTTTTTGCCCTTTTTTTTCTTTTTCAAAATCTTGGAAAAAAACGACTTCAAGCAATTCCCTCCATAACCTAAATTAATTCGGTTCGTAAAAGTTTTAAAACGCAGTTTCACTATCTTTGTACCACTCAACCTTTAAAATTCGTTGAGGGTGCTCTGGCCTCTCGAAGCAGAACTGCATTCAAGCTGTTCTCCCAGCTCTTTTTCCCTGCGTTCAAACTCTTCCTTCGAATTGCAAATGACGGGCTTTCCATAATTGCCCCCTCCTCCCGGGATATAATGCACCCATCCATGCCTGAAAGCATTTACCTTAAGCGCGACCTTCGCATTCACCTTCCCCAGCTCCTCTATCGGAGCGTCAATCAAAGCGTTTATCTCATTCCCAAAGCGGTCAACAAACTCGCGCCAGAGCCCCTGTACTCCCATGGAATTTATTGCCTTCACATCCAATGCGTCCTGAATTATTTCAGCCAATGGAATTGCATGCAAATACTTTGGCCTGAATTCGGGGTGTTGCCCCTCAGCAGCATCAGCCAGCATTAGAATCCTGTCCCTTACGCCCCTCTTGATAGTTCCCCTGCAGCGCCTGCACCTAAACCGCAATACCCTTGCCTCTCGCAGCGAGTACTTCTCAAAGCATACATTACAGGCAGTACAATGATACTTCCCCTCCTTTGGATTCAAGCCAACATTCAGCTTTATCGCTGCCAGCTCCCTTTCACAAAGCGCTTTGCACAGCTCCTTGAAGGAGGGCTCTTTCAATTCCACCTTAATGAATTCTCTTCCAATCCTGTAGGGCCACGGTGAATGGGAATCGGAAGCAGTTATAAATTGATAATTGTGGTTTTCGCTAATCATATCGGCATAGTGAGTATCAGCACTCAGCCCCAGTTCAATAAATCCAATTTCCTTTCCCATGCTGCCATAAGCTCCCTTCACAGAATCAAAGTGCGCATACACGCTGAAGTAGGGGGTAAAGGCATGAGCAGGTCCAATAATGCCGCTAGCGTCCACCACACTTTCCGCAACTTCCTGCGCGCTCATCCTAAGCTTTGGCCTGCCCATCCCATAGCTATCCAGATTCCCTTTCCCCATCAGGCTCTCCCTAAAAGTTTCCGCTGCAGCAAAATCAGGCAGAAATACAAGGTGGTGAATCCTGTCCTTGCACTCAACCTCTGTTCCAATCACAAAATAAGTGTCAAATTTCCTGTGCTTGAAAACCCCGTTGCTTTCCTCCACCAGTTCCTCTCTGCAATGCTGCAGCCATTTCCCAAAGGTAATGTCGCTTGTGGAGCATAAATCCAGGCCCTTATAGCGAGCCTGCTCCGCAATTACTGGGAGAAGCATGTTTTTGCTCACCCCGCCGCTGTAAAGCCCATGGAAGTGCAAGTCTGCATTGAATGTTTTTTTCATTTCCTCCACCGTTTCAGCAATGGTTTCTTCTTTTTGATTCTCCCCCTCCTTCTGAAGATTTCCCTTCTCTTTGGGATATTTTCTTTCAGAATTACCTTGGCTATTCTCTCCGCGAACTTTTCTGGATCTAAGCCAAGCTCCCTTGTTTTGGATTGCGATGTTGTTTTTTCCAAGTAACTTGCCCGTCTAATTGCCCAGCCGTCAGTTTTGCTAGTGATTCTATCATCCAGCCTTTTAGGGAAAGGCTTATAGACAGCTTTCATCTCAACTGTATAAGAGTGCGTTCCGTCCTTCCTTCTCCCGCCACGTATGCTAAAGTCTGCTTTCGCCCTTTTATACGATTTGCGCCAAAGGAGTTCATCATGCGGCGTGCAGTGAAATTTGTATGTGAGTTCAGGCTTAACCTCTTTGTGGAATCCCTCAACCACCTCTGCAGTTTTTTTTCTTCTAACCACATCTTCATGGCTTAATGCCCTGTCTGCATCAAGGATAACCCCGAGATATGTCGCCTCTCTTGGAACCTTCCTCCACGCAACAGTATGCCCTGCTGCCCTAACCAATTTTGCAGTTTCCCTCGCAACCGAAATCGCAAAAGCCTCATTTGGATGCTCATTCACTATAAACAATACCCTAGCCATCAAATTCCACCGTTCACATAATTTATTAAATTAATAAAAGAAGTAATAATAAGATATGGCTGCTGCTGAATTGCATGAAGCGCTCTTCTACAAAGCGCTCAAGCAGGGAATTGTACAATGCAACCTCTGCCACCGCTCCTGTGCAATTAAGAGAGGAGATAGTGGAAAGTGCGGCGTCAGGAAGAATGTGGGGGGAAAGCTCTACTCCCTTGTTTATGGCAGAACCCTTACAATGGAGATTGACCCCATTGAAAAAAAGCCGCTTTTCCATTTCAAGCCTGGAACACAATGCACGGGCATTTCAACCTACGGCTGTAATTACTTCTGCCTCCACTGCCAGAACTGGAACATTTCACAGCAGAGGAGCGAGGAGGTAATTGCAAAAGTGCCCTTCACTTCCCCGCAGCAAATTGTTGAGCAGACGCTTGCTGCTGGCGTTGAGGGCATTGCATACACTTACATCGAGCCAACAATTTTCGCGGAGTATGCTCTCGACACAATGAAGCTGGCGCGCAAGAATGGGCTTTACAATGTCTGGGTTTCAAATGGGTATATGACAAAAGAGTGTATAGATGCTATTGCTCCTTTTCTTGATGCGATAAATATTGATTTGAAGGGAGATTCGCGCTTTTACAAGGAAGTGTGTGGCAATGCCAAAATGGAATTTGTGAAGGAAAATATTGCCTACTTCCATAAGAAAAAAACTCATATGGAAGTCACCAACCTAATCGTGCCGGGCTACAATGACAGCGAAGAGGATTTTAGGGAGGTAGGGGAATTTGTTGCTTCAATAGATGCAATGATTCCACTACATTTTACGCGCTTTTACCCCATGTACAAAATGTCGCATCTCCCTTCAACAGATGTGGAAAAGCTGCACAAGGCAAAAGATGTTGCACTGAAAGCAGGGCTGAAATATGTTTACATTGGAAATGTTGCTGAGGAAGAATCCACTTTATGCCCAAAGTGCAATGCTGTTTTGGTGAAGCGCTATGGCTTCTCAGCAGAGCCCCCTGAGCTTACAAAGGGCGGAAAATGCAAGAAATGCGGCTTCAGTAGTGGGATAATCGTTTGATTACCTAAATTACCCCAAAAAAGAGTAGGAGAAGTAATGCCCCAACACCAGCTAAACCAAATATCACGCTCACTACGAGGGTGGGTATAATGAGGGGCCCCTCAATGCCAATAAAAACCATGAGCAGAATCCATCCAATGAACCCCAGAATGGTGTTCACTATCAGCTTTTTCAGGAAATAGAATATCACAAATGCGGCAGCAATCAGCACTATCCCAACAACGAGCACACTGGGATTATTGGCAATTGTTTGAACAGCCTGCTCGCCAATCCCTACAGTACTTTCCCCAAGGGTATTGAGAGCATTTGCAGGCAGCTGAATAAGCATATCAAATATAAAGAGTATCCCAACACCCTTTTAAATTTTTTTAGAGAGAGTTTCTTATGCCGCTGCATAATAAAGCCCCGTGGCTTGATTGCATCGGCGTGTTTCCATCGGTCTTAGGTGGTGAATATCATGAGCCGCTTTAGTGAAGAGCAAAAGAGGATTGCCTTGCTTCTGCTGCATGAGCCGAAAACAGCAGAGGAATTGAACAAACAGTTAAGCATCCCCTATCACAAGCTGATGGACGAGTTAAAGGGAATGCTAAAGATGGATGTAATTGAAAAAGAGGGCTATCCAACCAAGTACAGGCTTAAGGAGAACATTGCAAAGGAAGTGCAGAGGAGAAAGGAGGTAGCGGAGGAGGATATGAACAAGTTGAGGCTGAAAGCATTCATCGAAATGCAGGCAATAGAGCTTGATTTACTGAAAAAGCAGCTGGGTAAGGTGAAAGAGGCTCTGCAGTCAGAGAAGGCATTCACAATATATGCCCTGGAAGAAGCCGAACCTATCAAGGAAGGGGAATACTATTCAGCTTACCTTGACGTGAATTTCTCCGTAAAGGACTTTTCCTCGCTAATAAAATTCATGTTTTTTTATGGTCCCAGTGCGATAGAGGTAATAAAACCGAACAGGATAGAGATTTCCGCCCAAGACCTCCAAGACGGTTTGGTCGATTTGGCAGATATAATTCAGAAATACACCCAATATATAACCAAAATAATGAACAAAGAAGAGTTGGAAAAATTCCACCAACAGCTATACAAATAGTTCGTTAATTGTTGATATAGCTTACTGCAAAAGCATTAAATTTCCCCCTGTTGCCAAAAAGAAGCCTTTCCAAGCTTTTTAGCAACCGAAAGGTATTTAAATATCCTGCTTCTATAAGGATACGGGTCTAGCTATGTGTGCCTTCGTGATACTTTTCTATCACACAAAGGCATAGCTACGGCTAGACTTATTTTTCATGTAAAAAAAAATGTGAGGTGAAACAATACATGAAAGGCTTAACTATAAAGAAGCTAGCCGCGGTTGCGGTCGGCGGAGCCTTAATTGGTTCAGCCTTAGCTCCCGTGGTTTCAGCGGCAGTAACAAGCAACGTTGATACATTGCAGAAATCAGATGTCATAAACGCTGACGGTAAACCAGTGGTAAATGTTGTTGTTGGCTCGCTGGGAGCAGCTCCAAGCGACTTTATTTGGGCAGGAAATATTGCTGCGAAAGTTGCCCAGCTTGCTACCGTTGAAAAAACCGTTGACGTATCAGGCGGCGAAGGCGAAGTAACAGCAGACCCAACTGACCTAACGGTTGATGTTACAGTCGGCGGGGATGTAAGCTACAGCACAGAGACCTCCCAAACCTACCAGGGAAACCAGTATCCTTTGCAGTCAGATGCAAGTGCAGCTGCAACATCTACCAAGAACGACCCATTGATCAAGAATCTGGGAAATGCACAGTTGCCATTCCTAACAAACGAAACAAAGAACTACAAGTACCAGGGTTCAAGCTACAGCATTGTAATAAAAGAGTACATTGGAATCCAGGCAGATGCAAGGATGGACTTGATTGACAAGGACGTTGAAGACCTTGTTGTCTATATGGAGAGCGAGAAGGACTTCAACTACTGGCTTGACTTGGGAGACGGAATTCCAGCATACGAGACTACATCAGCTGCAACGAAGTTCACAGACGGGGACAACGACAATGTTGTAATACCACTCTTTGGCGAATCCTTCACTGTACAAGAGGTTGACAACAACTCAAATCTGATAAAGCTCATCAAGGAGGCAGACAAGGCGACATACTACGAGGGACAAGAGCTTACAGGTTTGGCGGGAAGAGGCAATTACGACGGAGAGGAACTCTCAGTGACAGTTGATGCAGTAACGCAGGCAGGAGCGGCAGCAACAACCTATAACGTTAGGTATTTGCTGCTGGATGCCGAGGGCAACGAAATTGACAGGCAGACTCTTGGTTCAGGTGTGTACTTGAACGAGAGCTTCATTGACAGCGAGGGAGAATACGCTTTGGAAACGGTTGTATATATTTCCGATGCAGGTGTTGAAGCAACAACCTCCAAGGGATATGTAACAGCAACAGTTGGAAAGAGCGTTGTCGACATTAAAGATGCCAAGGCATACCCCTATGACAGCACAGACACTGTTACGACAGACGACTACTGGAAAGCCCTATTAAGCTGGGGAACAGACAGCAGCCCAGCCACAGCTACACTGCAGAAAATCACAATCTACAACGCCGTAAAACAATGGGACACAGACAGCCCATTGTATGCCAAGAACAGTTCTTTGACCCAGGACGACCCTGCAGGAGAGGCAAAGTTCCTGGAGGGAAACAGTGAGGAGGACTTGGGATACAACTTCGTGAGGCTCAGTTTCGAGGGCTTCAAGGTTGACCAAGCCACAACAGTTTTCAAGGTCGGTAGAGGGGCTTGTGAGACAAGCGAAGGACAAAACGCAGGCTGTATCATCTACACAGATAATGCAGGCGTTGAGAGAGAGGTCCCACTCTACTATGAGCTTTCACTGACAACAGGACCAACAGATGAAGGGACATTCATGCTGGACGACCAAACATTCTACTTCAGGTGTGACACTACAGACACAAACATGTTCTTTGCTGACGACGATAAACTCAATGGTGTAAACCTTGATGTCGTAGATGGCAATCTAATGACAGACAATGGACTGACAGATACAAACGCTTCCATAGGAGTCGACATCAACGCCATGACCTTTACGACACATGGAGACGGAGGAGTCGCTACAAGAAAATATCTTGCAGCAGATGGTAACTGCCAGTTTGCAGACCAGAGTTTCAGCAATTTCTCTTCAAGTGACATCCTGAAAGCCAATGGAAACACACCAAAGTATGATACAATGTTCTATGACGACGATAATCAGAGCATTGACAAGGCATGGGGTTATGCACCAATAGAGATAACAAACAGCTCACTCAACGACACCTACAAGTATGTAATGTACGTTACAGACGAGGCACAGTACAAAAAGGTTTACCTGCTCTTGCACAACAGCACAGACTTCAGCAACGAGTTTACAAGCGTGGATGTGAGGTTCACAGGAACAGACGCGGCTTGTGCAGCAGTCGCTCCAGAAACCAATATGTACTATAGGCATGATTCCTGTACAGTGGAAGACGGCATACTAGACCAAAACTTCTATGTACCTGACAAGACATCTTTGGGAGACGACCCATCAGACTTCGACTACTTCGTGGCAAACGTTGGATTTGACACAAACAAGACAGGCTATGACGTGAACGCCTACATTGACACATCAAATGGTGAACTTATCTCGTTCCCAAATGCACAGAGAACAGGCTACGACTACGAGGTTGACATAAACAAGCTGAAGAGCTGGGGTTTGAGAAGCGACAGCCCAAGTACACAGTCAACTGCAACTTGGTTGGACTATGGTTCAAAGGTAGAGCTCATTAGCACCGATACCAAAGGAGACTACGTAAAGATAACGGTTCCAGAGAACCAGATTTACCTGAAGTGGGCCGTAATAGGCGAAGGTACAGTTACAACAGCAGAGGGCGGAACCTCTTTTGAGGGATTGGCCGAAGGCGAATCCGGAGAAGATGGCTCCACAAAGGTAACAATCGATGCAATAAACTACACTGCAGGCGTATGTCCAGTCGGAGGAGGAGCAGTTGCCGATCCTGCTACATACCAGGACATAGTACCTGTGCCACAGCAGTTGGTGTACCTCGACACACCCAACCCAGCTGGATCCGACATCATTGTTGGTGGTTGGTTAGTCAACAAGCTGGTTACAACTTCTACCTCTCTTGGAGAGGGCGAAGGCACGCTAGGCGAGGCACTGACTACAAGCGGCGACAGGGTAGTACAATTGCTGGATAACGGCGACATTATTGTTGCTGGTTATTCTGCAAACGACACCAAGCTGGCTGCGCAAGACCTTATCGATGCATTGGATGCATTGATAGCTTAAGTGTAGTGAAAAAAAAAAAAAAAAAAAACCAACCTTTCTTTTTTCTTTTTTTCAATGGGTTCTTAGAGAGAACAACGTAAAGTTATGTATAAGTTAGGCGCGTATAAGTCGCTTTTTCTTATCTTTTGAATTACTTTTTATTTGTTTTGCTTTAACTCTAAGATAGGGGGGTCTCCATGAAAAAATTTCCCATTTATGTTCTATTAATCGCACTGATTGTACTTTTTGCTTTCATCGCAACAGTTGGTTTCCCCCCAGATGCTTCTACAATTCAATCCGAGGGCGTTCTATTCCACTCAGAAAGCTCCTCGCCAATTGAGCATCTTTCGGAGCTGGCAAATGAAGAGGAATTCATTGTAAGTGTTGAGGTGCATGACCCTGTTGAAGCAACTGACAGCTTGATGTTCAATGGTTTTGCCTTGTTTCTGGTTGTTTTGAACGGCAACAATAAGAGCACAATTCAGCTCTTAAGGGTTGTTGAGGGCGAAAATTTAAGCTATTGCCTAACAAATTATGGAGACCTTAAAACAGAGGAAAGAATTACTGTAGAGGAGTGCCTGGCAACGTTAAACGATGAAGAAAAAGTGGTTGTATTAATTGATTTCCCGAATCCTTCGCTCTCTAAGCCAATAGTTACGCTTTCAGGTAAAAAAATAGCCGTTGAAAGCAACAGCATTGATACAATAAACAACGCCAGCTTTACTGTCCTTAAGGCAATGTTCAATAATGCGGAAGAGGTGCTTGCTAAAAGCAACAGATTAACAGCACTGCTTGGCTGATTCAGAATAAGGCACTTGGCTGCTGGAATCCGCAACTCCCCGAAATACGCCCCCCTGTTAAATTTATTAAAACATGCTACCAATTTCATTTGGTGGTTTCTGGCATGCAGAAATACCTTAGAAACGCGTTGCTTTTCCTCATAGCTGTTTTTGCGCTGCTTGCCCTAATGGCTAGGTTTACAAATGCTACAGTAGTATTGGAAACAACCAATGCCATATTCCTTGCTTTTGCATGCTCTTTTTTTATTGTTTCCATTGTAATATGGCTAATTTCATGGGGTTACCTAATAAAAACACGCAGCAGGGTTGGCTTCACGGGCAGCTTATTTGTTGGTTTTTCAGCCGTATATGCGGCATTAACACCAATTCAGCTGGGGGCTGACATGCTTCGCGCAATTTCCCTCAAAGAGCGTTTCAATGTCCCATATAGCGAATCCATTGCTGCATCAATGGTTGTAAAGGGCATTAAATTTTTGTTAATTGCGCTGTTCTCAAGCACCGCAATCCTTTTGTTCATTTTTTCCGCGAAAGCAAATTTGTTTGTTTTAACAGGGATGCTCTCTGGCTTTATTGTCGTGTTGCTTGCAACAATGCTGTTCCTGTTGCCCCTAAAAAAAAGTTTTGGGTTGAAGATAGCTGGTTTTTTCGGGAGGTTTTCCAGCACCAAACTACAAAAGTTTTTCCTCGATTACAGCAACTATCTCTCAATGCTTGGCAGGAAAAGTTTCCTTCTTGTTGCGTTGCTCTCAGCGTTGTCCCTTTCCTTTGAATTCCTTGCCCTGCTTTTTTCTTTCCATGCAATTTCTCTTGCCATCCCAATAACATCAGTAGCGGTATTGTTTGTCCTCATCTCAATACTTGAGAGAACCCCCTTCCTGCCTCGCGGAATAGGGTTGGTGGAGGGAATAGGCTTTGCCTTTCTTTCAATGCCATTTGTTGCATTGCATACGATTTCAGTTGGGAGGATTGGCGCCCTCCTCATAGTTTTTGATTTCGTGAGGTTGGTTGTTCCCTCACTGCTCAGCATTGCTGCCTATGCTCTATTTGTTTCAAAGAGATAGCTTAAATTACCCCAAACAGTGTTGACCAGAACAGACAGTTTAATGCAACGATTGCCCAGATAATCAACACCAATTGCCATTCTTTCATTGGTCCAAGCACTCTCATCAGCAGCTTTGCAAAGTCAAGTTTACGCCCATCGCCTATTTTTGGTATCGTTAATCTCCCATCAGGCAAAACAGCATAGGGCATACCCTTACTTTGGCTCACATCATTTGGGTTAGTCAAGAGCTTTAAACCAAAGAAGTCGACCAGGTGCGGCACAAAGAAGAGAAAGCCCAGAACAATCATGTCAAGCCTTTGGTTCATGACTAACAGCGCGGCAATCGCAGAGCCAATAAAGAGCGTTCCGCTGTCCCCAGGAAAGACTTTTGCAGGGTAGCGGTTCCAGAAGAGCAGCCCAAGGACCATTGCATTCAATGCAAGGGCAAGCAGGATAAGATTGGGGTCAGACCCCTGTGAAACAATCAAGGTAACAAACAAGGAGATTATAAAACCAGAGCCGATTTCCCAGCCGTTCAACCCAGCAAAAGTGTTTTCGAGGGAGGCAAGCCCTGCAACAAACAGCGCAATCAGCACCACCCAAACAGGCCCAAAGCTAAAGAAGTTGGCAACCCCGAACAAGAGGGCAAGAAACGCAATCGGGACAGCTCTAAAAAGCCACGGCGCGGTTTTAACCATAAACTTGTGCTTTGTGTCGTCAAGCAATCCCATAAAGCAGAAGCCGCTTACGGTTAATCCAAAGAGGAAGTAGAAAGGGTTGAACTCCCCCATGTAAAAATAAATTACTGAGAGCACAGCAACCCACAGTGGAACAAGCATTCCTGCACCAGCAGCCTCAGGCAAAATAGGTTGTTGCAGCTTATTTATATCCTTTCCAATGATTTTGTTTCTTTTGTTGGCTCTTCCGAAAATGAAAACACACCATACTGAGAGCAGAAATATTACCACAAAGAATATTACCTCGTTCATACCTCTACCTTCATTATTTCCCTTAAAACAGTTGTAGCATAGCTGCCTTTTCCCAATTCAAATGAAATTTTCGCAAACCTTTTCTCGGGAAAGAATTCATCCTCCCCTGTTTCCAGCAACTTTAATTTCTTTGGCTGCAGTACAATTCCCCTTCTTGCGCCCTTTGAAGAGAGCTCAGGCATCTCCTTAACCTTGAAAGCTTTCAGGGAAATTCCTTCCTCCTGCAAAACCTTTTTCTCTATTTTTCCCGGCTTTCCAGTTGCGAGCTTGCTCTCAAAGCCAAACAATGGAGCGGTTGGACTGCCGTTCAATAATATATCTCCCTTCACTTTTTTTAAACCAATGCCGCATGCTAGCCTCTCCTCTATTACCTTATTGAATAGATAGCTTTGGTATGCATGCGTAAACAAGTAGCGCAATGCCTTTGGAAGCATTCTGAAAGCACCCACAAAATCCCTGGGATACTTGCATAAATGATGAATTATTGCCCTCTCATACCGATACTTTACAGGAAACATTTTGCTCGCCCTCCCAAAGTCCCGGCTTTCAAGCAATTCAAGCCTCGCTTCCCTTATATCCTCATCTTCCTCTAGGCAGGTTGCTGTGAGGTAGAGCATTACTGCTCCCTCTGGATTTCCCTTAAGGAACTCCCTTCCCACAAGGTGTGTTACCCTCCTTATTCCGCCAAAGCGCTGCTCCCCAAAAAAGTTTGCTATGCCCTTCTTGTTTATTTCTTTAAAGCATTTGCCCAATCTATTGCGCAGCTCTTTCTTTTTCAAATCAATGTCCCGTATCGTTATTGTAAAGCAGTTTCCGAGGAGCGCGCCAATCTCAATCCTTTCATTGCTCCATCTTGGGTTCCTTAAATCAATGCCGCGAGAGCTGAATTCCTCAAGCCTCGCAAGGCTTGGCTTGTAGATGGAAATTCGCTGGCATGTTACTGCTCTTTTATCCTTTAATCCAGCATAGCCGACTCGCTTCTTGCTGCATTGCAGGAAGCGAGCAATCTTCCTAACGCAATAATTGAGGTCCTTATTTATCTTCTCCAAATCGAGTTCCAGAAAATCTTTCTGCCCCCTTTCAGAAACCTTTAGCTTGTTCCCCCATTCCCCATTCTCCCTTATGAAACGCTCTACCCTGCATACCCTCCTGCTTGGTGTTATTTCCTCCACAATAAAATCAGTGTAGCGCCTCTTTATCTGGCCGCCAATGCCCTTGCATTTTGTTGAGTAAACAGCTTTAGCCATTCAATCATCTTTTCGGAAACTACCTGTAGCGGAGTATCGCGCCAATGCCGTCAAATCCCTTCAGGAATTGTTCCCCCTCGCTAGTATCAGTGCTGATGATTTTTGTTTCCGCTCCAATGCTGTGCGCCTTTTCAATCATCCAATCGCTGTAGTCCACTTCCTCCATCATTTCTGCCGTTGTCCCGCATTTTTTGCACTTGTAATTGTTTATGTCAAACTTTGCCGTCTCTTTTACAACGACCTCCTCCTCTTTCCCGCAGCTGTTACATTTAAACTTGTAAACCATCCACTCTATAGCTTCGCTCAACAGCAGCACAGCTACCTTCCCTATGGCAAGGGCACTCTCAACCTCTTTCTGGCCATAAGCAGCAAGCCCCCCAGGCTTCACTATTTCCCCCATAAAGCTATTTACAGTGTTTCTTTCTTTCGTGATTTCCGCATCCTTCAACAATTCATCACTTTTGTTTACCGCTTCCCTTATACCGCTTTCATCAGTGTAAGAGGTGTCAATTGTTCCAATTACTTTTCCCTTGAGTCTGTGGTCAAGCAGCTCTTGGTTCAAGAAATAGTTCTTTGTAATGCCCGGCCCTGCTACCAACAGCCCCTTCAATTTGTCGCCGTATTGGAGGAAAATTTCATTCATCTTTTCGCCAATTCTCTTATAGAATTCTTGTACCGCTTCCTCATGCAGCCTCTCGAATCTTTGTGCGGATTGCCCGCCAGCCCTGTGTTTTCCGGAAATGCCTGAAGTAAAGTGGCCAAGCACTTCATACTTTTTTCCAATCAGGACAGCAATTGTCGCCTCTTTTTTATCTATTGTAAGGATTCCAAAAACATCAGTGGGAGCGACCATCTCCTCCAGAGGAGCCAAATGGAATTCACTGTCACACCAATACAGCTTTGTTTTCAGCTCCTTTGGAGGCTTCAGCGTGAAAAGCCTTATGTCGCTCTTCCCCTCCTGCTGGGAAATATTACCAGAAAAAACAACCAGACCGTTCTTTGGAAGCTTGAAGTCAAGCTGCTTCAAAAAATTGTTGACCTTTCTCAATGCGCCCTGCACATTTTTCCTCGTTGTTGGACTCTTGATGTTGCTGCTTTGGCTCGTTTCTTCCGTAATTTGGGCCATGACGCTACTCCTGTCTACATTGGGCGGGAGGTAAAGGGAAATTAATTCAGTGCCCCGACCCTTGAATTGCTTGAATCTCTTCAGCTTTTTCTTGAACAGAGCGATCTCTGCCTCATCCACCTGCTCCAAATGGCTTTCTCTCATGTCAATCAACCTTACTATTTAAATAAAACATTACCTTACATTATTTAATTCATTATTTATTTTGTGATTGTAATGTTTCCAGATATGTTCGAGAT
>JAFCCK010000107.1 GCA_017610245.1 Candidatus Iainarchaeum sp. | reverse complement strand
CTTGCAGTAATCATAATTTACCTGATATTTCCCTTCCTTATCAACATGTATTGCCGCATCTGGGCAACAGCGCCAGCAGATGCCGCACTTGATGCACTTTTTTTGATCAATGACTGGCCTAAAGATTCGCCAGCTCCCTGTATGGTACTCTGAAGCAGAGCCTGCTTTCCTTATTACCGCCCCAGTATTCAACGGAATTTCTCCCTTTGCAACATCCCCCACGCTTTCCGTTCTCCTTACTCTCTTCATTTTTTCCCTTCCTTTGCCTGCTCAAACAAAATGCGGCAGGCTTCTTTGTTTAAATCTGCTATCCTTCCCTTCTCTGCAAACCTTTCATCAATCGCTTTGTTTAATGCCTCGAGTGAAACCTCTTTGCTCAATGAAGCGAACGCACCCAAAGCCGCGATATTCACAAAGGGCTTTCCTATTACCTCCAATGCTGCCTTTGTAATGTCAATGCACTTTGCATTGAATTTTTCCAGGCCCAATTCCTTCGGGGCTTTATTACTGTTCACCAGCAGCAGTCCCTTCTCTCCAAGCCCCTTTGTCACATCAACATTTGCCATTAGCGAAGCATCCAACACAATCACATAATCTGGGCTATATACATGCTGCCTTACATCTATGGGCTTATCATCAATCCTTGTATAGCTCTCAACTGGCGCTCCTGTTCTTTCAACCCCAAAGTTCGGGAAAGCCTGCGTGAACTTCCCATCATGAAACGCAGCTATCGCTAAAACTTGGCTGCTTGTTACCGCGCCCTGGCCTCCTCTACCATGAAAACGCACTTCCTTTAAGGACATGTAGGATAGAATAGGAGAAAAGATTAAAAAAGGCAATCAACATGTTATATTACGTCGTATGCCGAGAGTGCATTTGCTTGTTAAGGGCCGTGTTCAAGGGGTGGGCTTCCGCTTTTTCGCGTCGAGAACAGCCAATAGCCTCGGCCTGAAAGGATTTGTGAGAAATCTCCCAGATGGTAGAGTGGAGATTGTGGCAGAAGGCCCAAAAGAAACGCTTGAAAAGCTTATAGGACAGGTAAGGGACGGTCCGATAACTGCAAGCATTGAAAATGTTGCCGTGCAATGGGAACAAGAAACAGCTGAATTTGAATCCTTTGAGATAAAATTCTAAACAGCTTTAATTACAAGCGTCAATTCTTCTTCCGCCACTTTCTTTTCGCTAATGAAAAGGGAAACCCGCAACTTATAAGAGCCGCTGTTTATCTCCTTGTTTGGGTTGGGTCTTATAACAAAAGGGTCAAGCTGCTGGTTCATTCCAGAAGCCATTGCATCTATCCTTCTCCTATCAGGGAAAATTATAAGGTTACTGGTGCCTAGCTCCTCAACCTTTACCACAATGCTGGAAGCAGTTTCATTTGTTGTATTGAAAACCCTTGCATTCAGCAAAGAGCTTGCTTCGCCGTGAGCGGTCAAGTCAAGGGGATTTGGTGAGATGGAAAGCGTAAGGGGCTTTGGCTTCAAAAACTCATTGAGGGAGAAAAGCGCTGCAACAATCACAATCAATGCAACTATCGCTATTAGTGGATATTTGAATTGCTTGAAAGAAACCTTTACTGTTGGAAAGGAAAACTTGTTCTCATCATAGATGCTCATAGCCTAAAATATAAGCTTTCAGATTAATAAAAGTTATCCTTTTAAGATAAAGAAACAATCTTTTATTTAGAATGGAATTAATGCCACTCCCTTGCCTACTTCCCCTTATTCTACTCAGCGGCTGCATTGAAAGCCCAGAATACAGCCCTGCTTTGCCTGACTTTGATTCAAACGAATTGGCCATAGCTCCGCCAACCGAAGAAGCCCCTGCGAAGGATTTGAATGAATTTGGGGCTGAAGACTTGAATGAGTTCAGCCGTGAAGAAACTGAGCAAGAGGAAATAAAGCCCCAAATAGATTTGAGGATTAATAAAGAAATTTTTTATCCATCCGAGGGCGACAGCTTCATTGTGCCAGGGAGATTCAAATATAAAGATAGGAACTTCATACTGCAATTTGACAAGATAATTAAAAAGGGCTTCAATCGCTATGAGGCGCGCTTCAACTTATACGACCTTAACTGGAATTTAATTGATTACACTGTGATTCCAGAACAGCAGGAAGTGGAATTTCATGATAAGGACGACAGCCTAATACAACTTGGGGCCTTCATTTACTTTGCTTATGTAATGCTTCCACCGGGCTAATTCTCTCTTCAGGTACTCTGGTAGTAGCGCTCCAGTTCCCACTCAGTAACCTGGACTCTAAACTCGTCCCATTCACGGGTTTTTATTTCAATGTATTTTTCGAACAAGTCCTCGCCTAAGGCGTCTTTTATCACTTTGTCCTTTCTCAGTTCCTTGAGGGCATCCCATATACTATAAGGGAGAACATCAATGTTCAGTTCCTGCAGCTTTTCATCGCCGAAGTCATACACGTCTTCCTCAACTGGCTCGGGCAATTCCGCTCCCTCCTTTATCCCATCCAGGCCTGCCTTCAGCATTACAGCAAAGGCAAGATAGGGATTGCAGCTGGGATCTGGGCATCTCAGCTCTGCCCTCATGCTCTGCTCCCTCCCAGGAGAATAGCGTGGAATCCTTATCAGAGCGGAGCGGTTCACTTGACCCCAGCAGATATACACTGGGGCCTCATAGCCCGGCACCAAGCGCTTGTAGCTGTTCACTGTTGGGGCAACGATTGCTGCCATTGCCTTGACGTGCCGCAGCTGCCCTGCAATAAAATGCCTTGCTGTAGCAGAAAGCTTGTATTTATCGTTAGCATCAAAGAAAGCATTCTTCCCTGTTTTTACATCAAAAAGGCTTTGGTGCACATGCATCCCGCTTCCATTCTGCCCAAAAATCGGTTTGGGCATGAAGGTAGCGTATAAGTCATGTGAATTTGCAATCGATTTTACCGCATGCTTGAAGGTGATTGCGTTGTCTGCTGTTTTCACGGCATTGCCATACTTAAAATCAATCTCGTGCTGCCCAGGAGCAACCTCATGGTGGGACATCTCTACTTCAATCCCCATCTCTGCAAGAGAAGAGGCAATGTCTTGCCTTACATCGCTTGCAAGATCTCTCGGCGGAAAATCAAAGTAGCCGGCAGCGTCCTGCGGCAACGGCTTTGTGGAAACCTCACTGTTCTGCTTGAAAAGAAAGAACTCCAGTTCCGGCCCTACATTGAATTCAAAGCCCATTTCCAGTGCCTCCTTCATTGCCCTTTCTAACACATTTCTCGGATCGGATTCAAAGGGCTTGCCGTCTGGCTTGAAAACATTGCAGATTAGCCTGGCCTCTACTGTCTTACCGCTTTTCCAAGGGAGCAGCGCGTAAGTATCTAAATCAGGCATGAGGAACATATCTGATTCTGCAATCCTCGCAAAGCCCTCAATGCTGCTGCCATCAAACCACATCCCCTTTTCAATTGCCTCAGGCAGCCTTTTCACTGGGATTGTAACGCTTTTAATGCCCCCCAAAACATCGGTAAACATCAAGTGCAGGAATTCAGCTATGTCCTGCTTCGCCCTTTTCACTACCTCTTCGGCTTTATCAGAATTTTTCAGGATAAGCCCCTCCGCTGAACCCTTAGTTTG
>JAFCCK010000106.1 GCA_017610245.1 Candidatus Iainarchaeum sp. | reverse complement strand
TTACGGCAAACACCTTCATGCTGTGCTCGTCAATGACAGCATAGGCACTAGAAAAAAGCGCCATGGCAAAAAGCAATAGTATCAGTATTCGCTTCATTTCTTTCACCAGAATGGAATAAAATAAGGGGAAAGACTTTAATAATAATTTCCAAGCCCCTGAGGGGGAAAATGGGAGAATTTCACTTCTCCCATCCCAAACCCCCAGAGTTGGCGGCATTCAATCAAAAGTTGTTGCTGGATACTGGTGAACCTTTAATGCAATCACCTCCTGCTCGCTTTGTATGCTGCAGTCGGTGTCCTTGCCGCTATGAAAATAATTGGCAGAAGTAGTATAAAAGATTTCCTTTAATCGCTTAACGCTAGCCAGGTAATTAGGAAAACAGGGTAAGAAAAAGGGGGAAAAGGCTTTCAGCCAAACAGGCTGCTCAAGCCTTCCGCTGCCTCTTCTTCACTTTTACCCTGCTCTTCTTCCTTCTTTTCCTCTTTTGCTTCCGCTGCTGCTTCGGCTGCTGGTGCTGCTGGTGCTGCCGCTGGCGCTTGGGCTGCTTTCTCTATTGCCTCGTCTATATTCACTTCCTTTAGCGAGGCAATCAGTGCCTTTACTCTCGCACTGTCAGCCTTGACGCCCGCAGCCTCCAGCACCTTGGTTACCGTGGCTTCCTTTACTTCCTTGCCAGCCGAATGCAACAGCATTGCAGCATAGACGTATTCCATTGCTTTTCACCTCTTGGAATCATTTTTTCATAATTAAATGAAATTACCCCTTTTTCTCCCCGCCCTTGGGTTTTTCTTCTGCCTTTTCCTGCTTTTCTTCCTTCGCAGGCTTCTCTTCTTCCTTGGCCTCAACCTTCTTTTCCTCTTCTGCCTTCTCTTCCTTTTTTTCCGGAGCGGCTTCCTCTTTCTTCTCCTCAGCAGGCGCCTCTCCCTTGGCCTCTGCCCCTAGCTTGGGCCTCTCCTCAGCAGGCTTGGGCATGCTTGCTTTGAGTGATGCTGCCTGCCTCGCGACCATTGCAACGAATTCCCCTATTGTTTCTGGAGACAGAACCTTGGCTTCAATTGCAATTGCCTTTGCCTCTCTGAAAGCTTTGCCCAATATCAGAGGCATTGTTTCCTTGATAAAGTACCCTGCGTTGAACGCAAGGTTAAATGCATTGGTGTAAGCCCTCATGAAATTCTCACTAACCTTCTCAGCATCGATATCCAGAACACTTGCCTCAAACACTTCCTTGTTCTCATAGCAGGCAACTACATTCAAGCCGACCTTAATTGGCTTTATGTCAAGCTTTGCAAGCATTCCTGCAACAGCAGCTGTAACTGTTTCGCCCTTTTTTGTTACAACCTTGTCCTCAGCAATATGGATTGTTGGTCCCTGTACGCGAACATTCAAGCCGGCTGCCTTCAAGTCGCTTAAGGCAGGCCCTGGCGGCATTCCTGTATCGCCCGCTGGCACTAAGATATCGCTGGGAGCGACCATTCCCTCCTTTGCTGCTACATTGCCCTTGTTTCTTTTTAAAAATGAGTAAAGCTCGAAGGGATTCATGGAGGTGAATATAACTGCAACAGATTCGTTCACATACTTGTTGAGTTTCTCCGAATCAATATTTGATTCATCGAAAGCCCTTTTGATTACCCTCGTCTTTGAAACCTTTATGACTGCCTGTCCCTGCAGCTTTTTCCTCAGCTGCTGAAACAGGGCAGCGGGAAAATTGCTAAGGCTTGCCACAGCAATAACTGGATAGGCATTGGCCAGCTGCTTTAGTTCCTGCAGCTGCTGCTTTTTCCAAGATGCGACGTGCATAGTCATTTCTTCCGCACCTCTTTCTTTCCAACCCTAATAGCTGGACCCATTGTTTCCTTTACGATAATGTTCTTTAGGTTGTGCATTTTTCCTGGCAGGGCTGCAATAACGGCATTGAAAATAGCCATTGCATTTTCGGACAGCTGCTTATCAGTCATTGCTTCGCTCCCTATAACAACCTGCACAAGGGGCATGAATTTTCCCTTCTTGTTTGTTACTCTGGTAATATTACTCATTTGCTTTAAAGCCTGCTCTGCCGAGTGCACATCAGGCTGTACTGGTTTTGGCATCTTTCCTTTGGGCGCTAACTCCTGACCGAGATACTTTCCAACCGCAATCATTACTGAGCCTTCAGCAATCAATGCATCATACTCTGCTGCAATCTGCGCAACTTCCTTCTTCTTCAGCTGCGGGATTTCACTTTCAAGAATTATGCTGTCAACCTTTCCTTTCATCTCGTCTATAAAATGCTTGTCTTTTGCAAAAAGTAGTGTCCTGCCAGCTGCTTTTCCTGTTGCATGGGGCATTTTCACCTTTACATCAATCTGATTTTCAGGCTTCTTGCTATCCAGACCCCTGAAATTTATCATGAGCTCGACGCTCTGAGTGAAATTCCTCTTCTTGCTCTTTTCCCGCATTTCCTTGAATGCCTCAAGGAATTCTTTTTCGTTCAATTTCATAACCTCCCAGCAGAGCTGGTCAACCTTGCGGAATCCATAATTCCACGAGGCCTCGTGGTTCTTGGAAACCACAAGGGTGGCCTAAAAATAGGCTCTAATGATATAAAAATGTGAAATAAAGGATTTAAATAGTTTTACTTTTCCCCTTCCTTTTTGCCTTTCCCTTCTGCTTTCTTTTCTTTCTCTGCTTTCTCCTCCACTGCACCAGCTTCAGCAGGCTTCTCCTCGCCTTCCTTGGCCTCTTTCTCCACCTCTTCCTTCTCTGCAGCTGCCTTCTCAGCAGCCTCCATTTCTGCCTTCAGCTCGGGATGCGCCTCCAGGTACTTTCTCTGCTCTTCCTTGGCCCTCTCTTCTTCCTCTTCCATTGCATCCTTCTTTGCCTCTTCCTCTGTGAGCTCCTCTGTCCCCTTCTCGCCCAGCTTCTCAAAGTAGCCGGAATATTGCCCATGTCTTATCTCCCTTTGCACCTTCTTGGCGGGCTTGCCGTCAATTGTAATGCCGACGCTATTGCAAGTGCCAATAATCTCCTTCATCGCGCTCTTAAAGGTGTAGGAAGTAAGGTTGCCCATCTTCATCTCAGCAATCTTCTTAACTTGATCCATCGAAAGGTCTCCGACAAAATTCTGCTTTGGATTATCTGTTGCCTTCTCCAAATTAAGCTCTTTCTTAATCAAGGCGGAGGTTGGAGGGCTCCCAACAGAAATCTCAAACTGCTTTGTTGCGCTGTCCACAGATATTTTTACCGGAACCTTCATGCCTGCATAGCCCTTTGTTTTCTCGTTTATTTGATTGACAACCTCGCCAATATTCACTCCCAATGGACCCAATGCAGGGCCGAGAGGAGCGGCAGCAGTTGCCTTCCCTGCTTCAACCAAAACGCTTATCTCCGGCATAAAAATCATTTCCTCTTTTGCTTAATTTTTCGCCTCGCTGCCCTTGCTTTTCTCCTTGCCCGCCTTGTTCTTATCCCAGCCTTGCGGATTAAATCTCCTTCCGTAACTTCAATTGATTTATCCTGTGCGGTCTTAAAATCTCTCCTTTCAAGCTCCTCAATGTCCCTGCAGAAAATCTTCTCAGCTCTCTTTGGACCTATTATCCTCTTTGAAAGCAGCTTTCTCCTCCGCGAGAGC
>JAFCCK010000105.1 GCA_017610245.1 Candidatus Iainarchaeum sp. | reverse complement strand
GAGCTAATCACGATGCTGAAGAAGGAAAGAGATTACGCAAAAAAAGTTGTGCTGGATGTAGAGCACGAAACACTGCAGCTGAGGAACGCTTACACCAATGAAATGCTTTCCCTTCAGGAAAACAAGCTGAAAGCGAAGAAGGAGGCAGAGGAAAAATTTGCGAAAGAAGTTGCTGCTTTGAAAAAGGAGCTGAAGGAAAAGGAGGAAATACTACACTCTTTCAGAAAGCTTGCCGATGAAAAAGCAGAAAAGGAAAAAGAGCTAGGGGAAAGAATAAAGCACCTCACACTGCTTCTTAAGACAAAGGAAAAGCATGAAAAGATAAAAGCCGGGCTGAAGAGGAAAAGAAGGAAAAAATAACGGCTATATTTCAAGCTCTTTCTCTTTGGTGAGTAAGTCATCCACTGTTTGCCTTTCCACCATCAGCTGTTCTTTTCCATTGAGCAACAAAATGCATGCAGGCTTTGCCCTGCTATTGTAATTGCTTGACATTATATAGCCGTATGCTCCAGCATTAAGCAATGCAAGGATATCCCCTTCTTCAGGGATGGGTAGCTCCCTGAGTTCCTGCTTGCTTTCATTGAAAACATCGCCGCTTTCGCACAAATTGCCTGCCACCATAAAGCTCTTTCTGTTCCTGCCACCAACATTGTTGCACACTACCATCTCGTGATGAGAGCCATAGAAAGCGGGCCTAATCAGGTGGTTGAATCCACTGTTAACCCCAATCACTGGAACGTTCTTTTCCTCAACCGTATTGATTTCGACCAACAGAATGCCGCTATCGCCAACAATGTAACGCCCTGGCTCAACTGCAATCTCTGCATTTAAATCAGCTGCTTTCATCTTTTTTATAATACCACGAGCATATTTTTCCAGCGGGAATTCTTTTTGCTCTTTCGAATATGGAATTCCAGGACCGCCGCCAAAGTCAACAAACTCCAACTTTTTCCCCAGCAACTCCTCCGCTTTCTCTGCAACTGCAATTGTCTTATCAACCGTTTCAAGGAAAACATCTACATCCTTCCCCAGCCAGCCGCTGCCAATGTGCTGGTGCAAACCCACTATATCTAAGCCAAGCGCCTTTGCTTTCAGGAAGGCTTCCTCAATCCTATGCTCTGGAATGCCGAATTTGATGAACTTGCCAGCTGTAATAGTATGCTCGTGATGTCCTGCTCCCTCTCCAGGATTCCACCTAATGCTTGCTTCTCCCTTGAATCCAAGCTCCTTCATTCTCCGCATTTGGGAAAAGCTGTCAATGGTTATTCTTACGCCCAGTTGCATTAACCCCTTCAAGTCGGCATTGCCAACGCTTGCCCCAGTGAAAAGAATTCTCCCCACTGGAAAGCCAGCCTTCAAAGCAATCTTCACTTCATTAACTGAAACTGCGTCAATCCATGCGCCTTGCCTCGACAGAAGCTGAAGAACTGCCAAATGCGTATTTGCCTTTGCAGCATAATGAATTCTTGGTTTTACCCCAGCAGCTTCAAAAGCGCCCTTCACTCTATTAAAGTTCTCGATTATCCTGTTCCCGTTGTAAATATATAGGGGGGTGCCATACCTTTCTGCAAGCTTGCTTGCTTCGATCCCAGCAATGTATAGCTGGTTCTCCCTCACCTCCAGATGCCCTTCTATTTCCCACCACATATTCACTCACCCCATTGCAAGATTCCTTCAAAAACCTTTTCTGCTTCTGCTCTCACAAGAACATTTTCACTATCAAAATTTATTTCAATTGTGCCGCCTGGCTGGTTTACCTTAACCCAGCTGCCCTTCTCAAGCAGCCCTGCCTCAACACCAGCAATAACAACCGCGATACTACCAGAGCCGCAAGCCATTGTTTCGCAGCAGCCCCTCTCATGAACCCTCATATTAACCTCCCGCCCTGAGACAAGATTGACAAACTCCGTATTTGTTCTATTGGGGGAAAATTCCCTATGGTATTCAATCCTATGCCCTATTTCCTCAACAGGAAATCCTTCCAAGGGCTCATCCAAAAAAATTACCGCATGTGGATTGCCAACATCAACAAAATAATATTCAAAGCTTTTGCCCTGCACCCCCACCTTACTTTTTTCCTTGAATTCCCTCTTTCCCAGGAACTCTATCTCTACAATAGCCTTTCCAGAATCGGATGAAACAATTTTTGCATTCACCTTTCCAGCGAGAGTTTCAATGCTGTAATTGTCCTTCTTCCCAGCATCCAGTATATATTTTTGCAGTGCAACACATCTCAACCCATTTACGCAGTTCTCTGCTTCGCTTCCATCAGCATTAAATATTCGCATTTTGAAATCTGCTACCTTGCTGCTATTGCATAGGAACAGCACGCCATCAGCTCCAACACTTTCATGCCTTTGGCAGTGTTGTCTAGCGAAAGCAGCTTTATCCCTTATTCTTTCTCCACCTAGCTCATTCACTACAATGAAGTCATTGCCCAAGCCGTGAATTTTCGCAAAAGCTATTTCCATTTCTCTAACCTCGCGGCAGCTTCCTTTGTTTTTTCAATGGGAGCGACCATTGCAAACCTCGCAAATTTCTCCCCCGGGTTAATCCCATTGAATTCCTTGCTTATGAGGTTTCCAGGAACACAGTTTATGCCAAATTCAAGCAACAACTTTTCCGAAAAGGAAAGTGGAGTAAATTGTCCGGGAACTTGCACCCACATGAAGAAAGTGCCTTGGGGCTTTTCCGCTTTGCAGCCAATGCTTTGCAATGCAGGGAGCAGTATATCCATTCTCTCACTGTACTCTTTTCTCATCCTCCCGGTGTGCTCTTCCTCCTTCCAGGCTGCTACAGCTGCATCCTGAATAAATGTTGCAACCCCTTGCACACTCTTCCTTATAATGGAAGCAAATGGCCCCAACAGCCCAGAATTTTTGCTGGCAGCAAACCCTACAGCATAGGCTGTCATCATGCTCCTCTTTGAGAGGGAATTCAGCACAATGCTGCATTCCTCTGCTCCCTTGATTTCAAGAATTGAATGAGGAGCTTCCCCAAAGTATAGTTCGGAGTAGCACTCATCGCTCACCAGCACTACATCGTTATCAAGGCAGAAATCAACCGCTTCCTTCAGCTTTTCCTTGCCATAGATTTTTCCGCTGGGAGAATGTGGGCTGTTGAGGAACAGTACTTTTGCCCTCTTCGCTGTTTCTGAATCAATTGCAGAAAAGTCAGGCTCAAACCTGTTTCCTGGGAGAATGTTCATATAAAAGGGAATACCACCAGCTAACAGTGTTCCATCGCTGTATGGCGGATATCCTGGATTGGGAATTAAGGCAATTTCCCGGCTGTTCGGATTGATAAAGTAGAGCGGGATATTGAATGAAGCGTATTTCGCCCCATAGGTTGCAACAATCTCCTCGCTGCTTAGGGAAACCCCAAAGCGCGATTTCATCCATGCCGCAACAGTTTGCCGGAAAAGCTCATGCCCAATTGAAGCAGGGTAGCCTGCTTCCTTTCTTTCATCAATTGCTTTCTTACACCGCTCCCTTACAATGCTGGGAGTGGCATCTGTAGGATCTCCCACACCAAAATCAATTACCCCGCTACTACCAAATTTCTCTATTGCCTTTTTCTTGTTGTTATCTACCACATCAAAGGGGTAGGGCTGCGAAAGGATTTTGTC